>JANRLZ010000036.1:0-13411 GCA_033762055.1 Saprospiraceae bacterium | reverse complement strand
CGGCGCCGTGGCCTTCCACGTTAAAGGAGGCATTAATATGCACAACCTGCGCGGTACGGGGAATTTCAACCTTGATCCGCCGAGTCCTACCGGTCCGACACCCGGATTTGGCTGGCAACCCGGCTGGGAGTTGGGTATTCAGGCGCGTTTTAAAGGCCGCGGCGGATTTATCACCATCAATGCCGAACTCGGCGCTGTGGGCAGGAGGGCTTCCACTCAATCGGCCTTTACCGTAAATACCGATACGATGCCTTTTTTCGTGACCTACCGACGTGATCTGACCTATAACTCTATCTGGCTGGTGGCTTCTGTACTGCCGGAAATCACCTTTCGCCGCGACGGACGACTTTCGCTCATGGCAGGGCCGTATTATGGCCGTTTGGTTGGACTGAACGGTAAGGGTGTGCAGGAACCGGTGGAGTCAAACAAAACGACCCGGGTGAACAACGACCTGAAAAAGAACGATTTTGGCATCCAGGCCGGCTTTCAGTACAAACTCAATTTTGGGAAAAAAGACCTGGATGGCATCATCGGCGTCCGGGCCAACTATGGACTGGCCAACCTCGATAATTTGTACGTGCGTTTTTGCGAAGGCGGAAGCGCAGCGCTTTGTAACGGTCAAATCGCTTTCATGGGCGCCTCCCTGTATTACAGCATGAATTTGCTGAAACTTTGAGAAACTGATCTTCAACCAGTTTCAAAAGAAGGGCGTATTCTACCGATTGCCTGCGGTTGAATGCGCCCTTTTCACAGGTGCTTGTGTCAACATAAAGTGGAGGGCAGTAACAGGCTTGTAATTTTTTCGTTTCACAGGCATCCCGGCAAGCCAAACGTTCGTCATGCAAAAACTGTCGGGTTAACCATGTTGATTTATTCTTTTATCTTCAATAACAAATGCTTGCGTGGCCTGATCGCAATAACGCTGCTCGGCGCCGTTTTTTGTTCCCATTCCCCGCTTGAAACCGTGGAGACCAAAAACGAACGGGGACAAACCGAACGCTGGCAACGCCGGAAAGACAATGGCCAAAAAGAAGGCCTTTTTCAGCGCTTTTCACCGGAAGGCGTTTTGCTGGAAGAAGCGCGCTATCGCGCCGACTCCCTGCACGGCGAACGCAAATATTTCGCCGCCAACGGGACGCTCGAAAGCATTGAGCCCTACAACAATCATCGGATTCACGGAAAATTTAAAGCATTCTATGAAAACGGCGCCCTGAAAATTGAACAAGACTTTGTGCAGGGCGCACTCAACGGCTTGAGCATCCGCTATTACCCGAATGGCGGGGTGGAAGAAAAAGTATGGCTGAAAGACAATGTTGAAAACGGCCCTTTTCAGGAATTCCATGAAAACGGAAACCTTAAAACAGAAGGAACCTACACCCCCAATGAAGAGGGCGACGGCGTGGAAGAAGGCGAATTAAAAGAATACGACGAAAACGGTCAACTCATTCGTATTGCCGACTGTAAAAACGGGATGTGTCTGACAAGGTGGAAGAAGGGGTGAACGGCAGACGGCCAAATTCATTGAACATTTTGCCATAAACATGAACATAGTGCTACGAAAAATTGCTTTTGGGATCGCTTTTTGCGGCCTTTTTCCTGTGCTGACCAACGCACAAATCACTGGTGGTCGCCATGTGTTTTCCTTTCTTTCGTTGCCACAATCAGCACGGGTAACCGGACTGGGAGGGGCGCAGATAGCAGTACGCGACGACGATCCGGTATTTGCCGCCGCCAACCCGGCCGCCCTGAATCCGGCGATGTCGGGGCGTTTGGCTTTCAACCACAATTTTTTTCTCGCCGGAATCAGCCACGGTTATGTCGCTTATGCACTGGAACGGCCCAAATGGGGCTTTACCATGCATGGCGGCATTCAGTATGTGGGTTATGGCGAAATGAAACGAACCGATGAATTTGGCGATGTGCAGGGAACCTTCAAACCAGGTGAAACTGCCTTCACATTGGGCGCGGCACGACCCTTGAGCGAGCGTTTTTCGCTGGGCCTCAATGTACGTATGGCTTTTTCGCGGCTCGACATCTACCGCTCTTCTGCTTTGCTCGCCGATGCCGGGCTGATGTATGCAGATACCGCCAAACGATTTACGGCGGGTTTGGTGTTGCGCAACGCAGGTACACAAATGGCCACCTATAACGGCTTCCGTGAAGACCTGCCTTTTGATATTCAACTGGGAATCAGCAAGCGACTCAAACACCTTCCCTTTCGGTTCAGCATCATTGCCCATCATTTGCAGGAGTGGAACATCCGCTACAACGACCCGAATTTGCAAGACGACGACGTGCTGCTGTTCGGCGAGGAGCAACCCAAGGAAAACAAAGCCTCCGCAGCCATTGACAACTTTTTCCGCCACCTTATTTTTAACGGGGAATTTTTACTCGGCAAGCAGGAAGGGTTTCGGATCCGAATCGGCTATAATCACCTCCTGAAACGCGAACTTTCGGTGCGCAACTATCGCAGCCTCGCCGGTTTTTCAGGCGGTTTGGGGGTAAAAATAAAGCGTATCCGGATTGATTTTGGCTATGGCGCCTACCACCTTGCAGGCGGCGTAACCCACCTCGGTATCGGCACCAACCTCCAAGATTTTTTTTAACAACAGCCGGCAGAAAATAGGCTGATGGCTGATAGGCTCGGTGACACGTCCGCCGTCTACCGTCCACCGTCTACCGTCCACCATCTACCATCTACCATCTACCGTCCACCGTCTACCGTCTACCGTCCACCATCTACCGTCCACCATCTACCGTCCGCCGTCTACCGTCCGCCATCTACCGTCCGCCGTCGCATCTTCCATTCGCCGGTTTCCCAGTCCATTTCTTCGATTCCAAGTAAATCCAGTTTATAGTCGAATTGAGAGGGGGTGTCGTGAACGTAGCCATGGTAATAGAACTCCATCCCCATTTCTTTTGTCAGCAAGAGTTCGAGCAACATGGTGAGTTTGCCGATACTCCGGCGTGCGTATGCCGGGTCGTAGACGCAGTAGGTGCCTGACACCGCCTTGTGGCCCAGGTGAAAAAACGAGCAGCCGATGAGTTGTTCGTCCAAAAAAACGCCGAGTTCGCGGCCTTCGGTGGGAAGCAGATGGGGTGTTTCGGGATGGATAAATGAAGCGAGGGTCGTGGCCTGCTTCTCTACAAATCGCTCGCGGTGCAATTCAAAAAGCCGTTCTCGTTCGGAATCAAAACGAGCCGGCGCACTGAGCACCCGCAAGTCGGTGTTGCGCCGCAACGTTTGGCGTTGACTTTTCGATAAATCAAATTCGGATAAGCGTACCCGCAGTGGAATGGTACGGCACAGCTGCCGATTCCAGGTGGAAAAATTATGCCGTACGAATCGTCGCCCCAGCAAACGCCAGCCTTTGGCCAGGATTTGATCCAGTCCTTCGGGGGGCAGTTGCACCATTTCGGCGCGCTCATCAATAACGTTTTCGAGTACGGTGGGAGCGCTCATAGCGCTGCAAATTTCGGAATTTTCTGCATTAGAAGATAGTACACGAAACTTATCCTGTACACGATCTATTGCAAATGCCAGTTTTTCGGATTGAGGGGTGGTAATACCAGGTGTTTCCACCCCTCAATCCGGACTTTACAACTTTACGCCAACACTCAATACCACACTGCGTCCGTCGGAAGGCCAGATGCCGGGACCAGGGTAGAAGGTAGGGCGTTTGGTAAAATATTGTTTATCGGCAAGGTTGTTTACGCTCAGCCGAAACATGAATTTATGCAAACGCAAGGTGGCGTTCAAATCGAGCAGGCTGTATTCCGGAGCGGGGCCGACGGCGCCGGAAATCGAAGGGGTTGTTGTATTGAACGGATCGGAAAAGGTAGCGCCGGTGTAGCTGTACAGGAGCGAAAGGCTAAGTTTTTGATATCGCAGGTTCAAACCGTTACGGCTGATCCATTCGGGCACACTTTCTACTTTATTCCCTTTGATACTGCGATTTTCAAACGCTCCGGCACGCAGCGAGTCGCCCAGATAATGCGCATCAAACCAGGCAGTGGAAGTAAAAATATTTACATTGATCGCATCGAAAAGGCGAAAATTGTATTCTGCAAACATTTCAAGTCCGAAGGTGCGGGAGTCGCCGATATTGGTACGGTAGAGTACAAAAGTATCCAGTGCGGTATCAAATTGCGCGAGACTGCCGAGGCGGTTGTTGTATTGCAGGGCAAAAGCGCTGATATCCCATTTAAAACCGTTTGCTGCCCCTCGCCAGCCGATCTCGGCATTGTATCCGAAGGCATCTTCCAGGTCTTTATCCGAGCGTTCGTACGTATTTCCGGGGATAATGTCTTTGAAAATGACCGGGCGATAAGCCTGCGACCATCCGGCATAGAATTGGTTGTCCGGATTCAAAGCGTATTCGGTGTTCAAGCCAAAAAGCGGATAATTGCGTCGGATGGTATTGGGCAGATCGGCCGGATCATAGTAGGTGGTTTTTCCCGAAAGCCGGGAATTGCCGTATTCATAACGGACGCCTGGCGTTACCGACCATCTGCGATTGAGTTGAAATTTGTTTTCTGCGGCTACGGCGATATTTTGGCTTTTCAAGTGCAAGTCGCGCCCCCAGCCGGCTACCGGGTCGATGGACAGGTCAAAATCCGTTCCGGTGGTGCCCTTGCCTTGCTGTTGACGGTTCATGTCGTTATGAAAATACTGTATGGCCACCGATAAAACAGAAGCCTTGCCCCAGCCTTGCAAAAAACGCAATTCGGTGGAGTGGCTGTTGAACTGGTCAATGTCCACTTGCCGGCCTGCGTAAGTCAGCGTATTTTTTTGAATGGTGTCGGCGATGGTGGCCAAACGGTCGAACATAACACTGCGGCGTTCGCCCAATACTGCCGAAGCCGACCACTTTAGCTGGCTGCGATGGCCGGTTTTCCAGCGAAGGGCGACGGAGGGAACGTAGATTTCCGGGTTGAAATAGTTGCGGGCGCGGGTGGATTGTTGCGGGTTGGCGGCGAACTGGGCGTCGGTGAGCGGGCCGGGTATCTGGTACACATAACTTGAGCGAAGCAAAGAGGCTTCCAGCAACAAGCCGCCCTTT
This sequence comes from Saprospiraceae bacterium, assembly GCA_033762055.1. Classification (GTDB taxonomy): domain Bacteria; phylum Bacteroidota; class Bacteroidia; order Chitinophagales; family Saprospiraceae; genus M3007. The sequence continues at coordinate 8,348 of JANRLZ010000036.1, read as the reverse complement.
GGCTGGTAACGCAATACGATTCCCTGACCGTTGTAGTCGGAGCGGCTGTTTTCGCGGTAACCATCTGATTTTCGGTTGCTGTGGAAGGCGAAGTACTGAAATTTGCCTGCTTTCCCACTCACCGCGTTGTAACTGCTCAGCAAGCCAAACGACCCCATCGAATTGATACTTTCAAAACCGATTTTGCGCGTGGTGTCGGGCTGTTTCAATACATAATTGAGCATGCCGCCGAATTGAGCGCCGTATTGCAGGGCGCCGGTGCCGCGCACCAGTTCGATGCGGCCCACCGCTTCAAGGGGCAAACTGAAGTGGCTGGCCGGATACCCGTAAATATCGGAATTGGTCATATTGCCGTTTGCACGGATATTAAACTCCCAGCCGCGGTGCGGGTCGAGACCGCGGGTGCTGATGTTGGTTTGGTTGCCGCTGCCATCCATGTCGTAAACAAAGACACCGGGCACTTTGGCAAAAATTTGCCGGGGCGTTTTTTCGGCTACGTTGGCGTCGAGATTTTCCAGGCTGATTACCTCGTTTTTTTTGCCTGACCAGAGGTAGGTACCATCCACCGGTTGCATACGCTCGATGTTGCTGCGTTGTACACTGATCTGTACTTCATTCAACAACCTGGGTTGAAGCGAGTCGAGGCTGGTTTGTGCTTGCAGAACGGTTTCGGTAAAACAGACCACACAAGTCAGGTAAATAATACGATGCATGATAGCGTTAGATTGAAAGTTACTGAATTTTTGCAGTTTCCGAGGTGGATACAGGTTGGTCAACCGGTTTCCCCTTTACTTCTATCAGAGAATCGAGCTGATACTTTGCTTCAAAAATGATTTCACCGGCAGGGTTCCATTTTCGCAGATGGCCGTTCATTTTTCCTTTTTCAAACATGGAAGTGAATTGAATCTGGCCGTCTTCATACCACAAGGTATCGCCGCCCTGCTTTTTCCCGTGTTCGTAATATTGAACCTCTTTCAACCGGCCGCTTTGGTAGTAAATGGCTGTTCGGCCGGTTTGTTCGCCATTGACAAAATAGCGTTCCGCCATCAGATTGCCGGTGGTATAATAGTCGGTCATTTTGCCCTCCATCTTGCCGTTGACCATATTTACCCGACGCGAAATTTGTCCGTTTGGATAATGATCTATCCGTTCATAGGTATCGGATTTATTGTTCCGGTCACAGGCAACCAACGCCATAAAAAGCGCTGCGTATATTAAGCGAGTCGTCATATGTCATTACGATGTTGAGATTGGATTTAAAAAAGAGGCCGCCATGGGTATGACGGCCTCCAGGGTAGTGCATCAACGGGTTTTTAATGCGTCCGGTTTTATTTCCAGGGCAGTGCATTTACTTTACGACCGATCACAGTTCCGTAGCGCACGCCTTCCTCGCAGTCCATGCGGAAGTGTACGCCCAGCGGTACGCGCGACCAGGCATTTTCCTGTGCCATTTCAAAGAAGCTACCAAAGGTACGAGGCACACCTTCGAATTCAAAGCGGTTTTCGTGGCAACGGTCGGTCATGGAGTAAGCATAGCCGAAAAGGTCGCCCAGTACTTCGGCGCCGGCAGCACCCATGGTAGAGTGGCCCGAAGGATAAGCCGGGAAAGACGGCGTAACGCCTTCTTCGTCGGTGAGTGGGTTGTAGAGAGCCGGTTTCCAGTTGGGGTCTATTACGCGGTTGATGTACGTTTGCGGACGTTCAACATTGTAATAGAATTTCGAATACCAGCAACCTACAGAGGCGTCGTTCAGTGCCAAACCCATTTTAACAGTGTAGTAGATAGCAATTTCAAGGTTGCTGTTTTCCAGTTTCAATACCTGGTCGCCAATAGCCAGCCAGCGCGGGCCGGGGCTGAAAGTGAGGTTCAGCAGGTCGTCGCTCCAGTATTCGCCGACCCATTCGTCTTCGTACGAAAGTGTGGGCGTGTTTTGTGCATATACTTCAAGGGCTTGTGCATACAGGTCGGATGTCTGGTTGGCGCTGTAAGGCAGCGGTGGACGGCAGATTTTGTCGGCTTCGCTGATGGCAAATGTACGCGCGCCGCCCCAAACACCGCCCATGGGTTTGCCAGGGCCGGGGAACGTCGGTTTCCAGTCGCCATCCGAATCGTAGTGATCCTGCCAGTTATATCCCTGGAAAGGATCAAGGAAGTGGTTGTGGCCCACGGCATCTGTTTTGGAGTACTCCCAAACAGCGGTTGCAACGGCTTTGCCATAATCCTTGGAGCGGCTCCAGACTTCATCGCCTACCTGCTGGCGGGCTTGCTGATCGTGGTAGTTTTCCAAAGCCGTCATATCCTGCAATTGCTCGGGTGTGGCGTTGATGAAAAAGCGCGGCATCAGATAAGCGCGCGAAGCGTTGATGACGGAAGGCCAGTGGTACTGCTGACCGCTTTCGATGGCTGGAATATTCAAACCAGCGTACAAGCTGGCGATAGACTTATAGCCCGGCATACCGCTGATGCAGGCTTCGTAATCGGAAATGCCCATGTAGGCGATCGCGCGGGGCGCGGGGCCCGGGCGATACCCTGCGGCGTAGCGTTCTACTTCGAGGAACAGTTGGTTCCAGTCGTACACGACGTCGTTGGGTTGACTGCTCGCCAGTTCGAGTTCAAAAGTGGGTTCAGGCGTTATGTTTTTACAAGCAGGGACCAATAAAGCCCCAACCAGCAGAGAGAAGAAGAGCAGGGTGTAGTTTTTCAAAAAGCGCATGACTTAAGGAAAGATTTTTAGTTAAACATTTTTACTTTGCGGGAGGCACTGCAAAGGACAGACCAAAGAGAACTCTCCACCACGCTTATTTGCTTAAAAAGGGATTAAAATCACATAATTCGTCGGCAAATCCGTTTTTTTGCAAGAGTTGGTACAATGCTTGTCACAAAACAGGCGTCTGCAAATACTCAATTCAATTTCCAATCATGAAGGTGTTATTGGTAGAAGATGAACCCAAAATGGTACGTTCTCTTAAAAAAGGGCTGGAAGAGCACCTGATTCAGGTGGATGCGGCCTCTGATGGCGCTGCCGGCAGCCGCCTGGCCGAAGCCAACGAATATGCGGTTATTATTTCCGATGTCATGATGCCTGAAATGAACGGCCTTGATATGCTGCGTAAACTTCGGGAAAGCGGCAATCAGACCCCTGTTCTCTTATTGACGGCACTTGACCAGACCGACGAAAAAGTGACAGGGTTTGAAGCCGGCGCCGATGACTACCTTACCAAACCCTTCGAATTCCGTGAATTGCTGATGCGCGTCCGTGCACTGGCACGTCGCCCGCAACAATACCAGTCGGCTCCTGCCATACTTCGTTTTGCCGATATTGAAATGAACCTGGAAAAAAAAGAATTGCTGCGCGGGGGCCAACGGATTCAACTTACCCCCCGCGAATTTGCACTCATGGAATACCTGCTGCGCAACCCCGAACGCGTCATTTCCAAGTCCGAAATATCAGAACGGGTCTGGAACCTCTCATTTGATACGGGTACCAATTTCGTCGAGGTTTATTTCAATTTTTTGCGCAAAAAAGTGGACAAGGGTTTTTCTAAAAAACTCATTCACACCCAGTTCAGAACGGGCTACGTGTTGCGGGAAGAAACAGAAGCTGAGATGTCGGCCTGAACTCATTTTTTATACACCCGACTTTAGAAACGGAATGCCATGCAAATCAGAACCAAACTTACCCTTCAGTTTATCGTGCTTGTGGCCGGGATGCTTTTGCTGTCGTTGTTTTTTATTTACATCAAATTCCGTCAAATGACGGAAGATGAGTTTTACGACAGCTTGCGTTCCAAAGCCCTTATGACTGCCGAAATGATGCTGCACGATGAGGCCAACCTCCGCCCGCTTGGCGAGCATACCGCTGAAACGCCGGGCGCTGTGTTGCCGTTCCGTGAAAATGTTGTGATTTTCAACGACCAGTACCAACGGGTTTTTGCTTTCAACCGCGCCGCCGACCCCCTGCCGCTCAAAACGCTCCACCACCTTAAAAATAGCGGCGAAACCCGTTTCCTAAACGGTTCCCTGCACGCCCTCGCCGTGGTACATAAAAGTCGCAGTGGCCGCGAATACCTCATTGTAGCCGAATCGGTGTTCAACTCCGAAGAACTGGGACATCTTCGCAATATCCTGATTGTCACCTTCTTTCTCTGTATCGGTTTGGTGGCTGCCGGAGGCTGGTTTTATGCCGGGCAAGCCATGGCGCCCGTGGCCCGCATCGTGAATCAGGTGGATGGTATCCTGCCTTCCGACCTGAGTGCGCGCCTCGATGGCCAAAATAACCGCGACGAACTTTCCAGGCTGGTATTTACTTTTAACCGCCTGCTCGATCGGATTCAGTTTGCTTTCCGGATGCAAAAGAGTTTTATTTCAAATGTCTCTCATGAATTAAAAAATCCGCTCTCGGTCATTATCGCACAACTCGAAGTGGCACTCGGCAAAAAACGCGACAATGAAGAATACCGCGCCACGATACAATCAGTACTCGAAGACACCCGCGAACTGAGCGATGTTACCGAAAAACTGCTGCAACTCGCCAAAGTCCATTCCGAAGGCGCCAACATCGCCTTCGAACAGGTGCGGCTCGATGAGGTGATGTTGCAAACCCGCGCTTCCCTGCTGCGCTTACACCCCGACTATCATATTGCTTTCGATATCGTAGGGTTTCCCGAAGATGAAGACCAATTGTGCGTGCGCGGCAACGAACCGCTGCTACGGTCGGCTTTTCAGAATCTGATGGACAACGGCTGCAAGTTCTCGCCGGAAAAAAAGGTAGATGTAAAAATTCACTTCGATCCCGCCGGTAAACACCGCGTGGAAATAGCCGACCGCGGCCCGGGTATACCGGCCAAAGATTTGCAACTCATTTTCCAGCCATTTTACCGCAGTTCACAAAGTATCCATGTGCGTGGTTCCGGCATCGGACTCTCGCTGGTAGATAGTATCATGAAACTGCATTCCGTCGCCCTGGATGTAGTTTCTACACAAGGCAAAGGCACAACGTTTAAATTGAGTTTTCCGGCAGTGCAGGGCGTGTAAGCGGATAAAGATGAGATAAAACCTTTCGAATGCTTTAAAAAAACAGCCATGAGAAAACTGTTTTTTGTCCCACCGATGATAAAAATAATGCCGTTCCAATACCTGATGGGCCTTTTATTGGCAGGAGGGCTTGCTTTTTTTGCAAGTTGTTCGTTGGAAACAGCAGAAGAACCCTCCGAATACCGTAAGGCCACCGAGGTGGCTTTGGCCTGGAACCATCTTGCCCTCGACCTGGAGCGCCACACCAAAGGTTACCGCCCGCCGGTTACCGCCCGCATGTTTGCATACGTTGAAATGGCTGCCTACGAAGCGGCGCTTCCCGGTATGCCCGGCCACATCTCTCTTGACATTTATTTTCCGGGCTACCAAAAACCGGATACAAAATTTGAAGCCGGACAATTTTACCTGCCTGCCGGTATCAACGCAGCGTACGCACAAATGCTCCGGAATTTTTTCCCCACGGCTCCGGAACATTTGCAACAAACAATTGATAAACTGGAAGAAAAGTACGTGCAGGAAAGCAATATGCAGGTTGCCCGTACACAGGTCGAACAATCGGCTGCTTTTGGCAGGCGCGTGGCCGCCGGGGTCTGGAATTGGGCCAAATCCGACCAGATTGGCCATGAAGGACATCTATCCAATTACGATGACAACTATCAGCCCCCGGTATGCAAAGGCTGTTGGGCGCCTTCCGGCGACCATACTTCACCCGCTTTATTACCGTATTGGGGACAGGTAAGGCCCTTTTTCCCCGGGAACCTCGATATTAAACTGAAAAATCCGGTGGAGTATGTAGAAACCCCGGGATCCGATTTTTATGCCGAAGCTATGGAGGTGTTTTCCGTGTCCAAACCGCTGAGCAAGGAAAATATATGGATCGCCGAATTCTGGAGCGATGATTTTCCGGGACTGACGCTTACCCCTTCGGGTCGCTGGATTTCAATTGCCAATCAGGCTTTTGAAAAATCGCAACCACCCTTCCCGCTGCTCATGGAAACTTACCTGAAAATGTCTATCGCGCTTTGCGATGCAGGTATCCTCGTGTGGAAGAATAAATACCAGTTCAATCTGGAACGACCGGACACTTACATCCGCAAACACATTGACCCATCCTGGAAAGCGCTTCATGATACGCCTCCTTTCCCAGCTTATCCTTCCGGACATGCTGCTTTTGGCGCCGCTGCCGCCGAAATCCTGGCCGACGCATTGGGCCGATCGTTTCAGTTGACCGACCGTACCCATGAAAACCGCCCGGAATTTGAAAGCGCGCCACGTGGCTACGAATCTTTTGAAGAAATGGCCCGGGAAAATGCAGCCTCACGGGTTTTACTGGGGGTTCACTATCGTATGGATTGTGAAGAAGGAATGCGTCTCGGGAAAATCATCGGTCAGAAAATGGCTGCCCTGCCTTTGCAACGCAAGGAAGCCGGCTTACTTGGGAAATAACCTACTTTTGCTGCCATACTGACCATCTACACAACCCGCGTTGTGACAAAAGCCGCATCCTGCTGGCCTACCCCGCGCTGATCGAAAGACCGATTGTGACCATTGGCGACAAAGCCTGGGCAGCACGCGACGAACAAAGCCTGGCCGATCTTGTTGCCGCTCTTGTTTAGCAATCTCCCTTTCTCCTTTCAATGATGTTTCCTTCGCCGATTTTCAGCCGTTTTTTTCAAAAAACCACCATTTTCGTTGCATTTGCTCTGCAAACGCTTGTATTGAATGCCCAAAACCTGCAACGAATCGGTCATTTATCCTACACGCCGCCCGTCACACTGGCTGGTTGCTGGCATCATGTAGATGCCGCCGGCGGTGAATGGGCGCTGGTGGGTACCAGCAAGGGACTCAGTATCGTGGACCTGCAAAATCCTGCCCAACCCGTTGAGCGTTTTCTCGTCCCGGGTAGCCAAAACAACTGGCGCGAAGTAAGAACCTGGGCAGGCTATGCCTACGTTGGCTCGGAAGCGCCGGGAAGCGCCATTACCATTGTGAATCTGAATCACTTGCCTGATACCGTTTATTGGAAAGTATGGACTGGCGACGGCCCTTTTGAAGGAATGATCATCAAGAGTCATGCGCTTCAAACCCACGACGGCTTTCTATATATTTTTGGCGGCGGGAATGTGACCAACGGAGCAACCATCGCCGATCTGTCCGACCCCTGGAACCCGCACATCGCGGGCGCTTATACCGTTAACTATGTTCACGACGGCTATATCCGGGGCGATACCTTGTGGACCAGTGAAATTTATGCCGGCTGGTTCGGTGTGGTGGATATTTCGGATAAAAGTGCGCCTGTTTTGTTGACGACACAGCCAACGCCAGGGGTGTTCAACCATAATTCCGGTCTTTCCGACAATGGCCGGGTGCTTTTTACTACCGATGAAAAAAGCGGCGCCCCGCTTGCTGCATTCGATGTGTCTAACCTCGACGATATTCGCCTGCTCGATACTTATTTCCCCAGCGTAAAGCCTGCCGGGGAGGTACACAATGTGCGCGTTATGCCCGGCGATTACCTCGTATGTCCGAGTTATCGCGGTCAATTGACCATTGTGGATGGCTCACAGCCCGACAACCTGATCGAAGTAGCCTGGGATTCGCTGGGCAATTCGCTGGTGTGGGATGCCGACCCCTATCTGCCGTCAGGAAATATCATTGCCACCGCCAAAAACGAGGGACTTTTTATCTATAAACCCCAGTATCAGCGCGCGGCACGCATTGAAGGACTGGTCACCGATGCCTTTACCAATATTCCACTGGCTGGTGCGAAGGTGTTTGTATTAAATACGCCCAACGCCGACACGACTGGCGCCGATGGCATATTCAAAACCGGCGCTTCCGCCACCGGCGGCTATTCCCTGCGCGCCGAATGCCCCGGCTACCAGCCGAGGGTGGCTTCGAACATCACCCTGACGAGTGGAACGACCGCCTATTACCACTTCAAACTCCAGGCTTTGTCGGTTGCAACGGACGACCCCGCCAACGAACCAGCCATTCGGGTTTCGCCCACACCGTTTCGGGATGCCTTGCAGGTAGAAATTTTTAATAAAGGCTTTATCGAAAAACCGGCACGCCTGCGCCTGCGCGATGTCGCCGGAAATATCAGGCGGGAAGAGGCTGTCCCCCCATCCGGAAAAACAAAGTGGACAGGCCTTGGCGACCTGCCCACCGGTGTATATGTGCTTTGCGCCGAATTCGAAACCGGCCAGTTGAAAACGATGCGCGTGATTAAAATTTAGAGCCTATCATCGTTGCACCATCACTTTCCGAACCAATTTTTGCCCGGCACTTTCCATCCAAAGCAGGTAAAACC
>JANRLZ010000035.1:0-8564 GCA_033762055.1 Saprospiraceae bacterium | reverse complement strand
GCCTGCCGAATTCAGGCATTCATGAAACTGCATGGGTACCCAGTGAATACCGGCGCCATAACGATCATCGGCGCGTTGCGACATATCAAAAGCTTGTCTGGCTTCACGGGTTTGGCTGAGGTATTCGATTTGTTCGGGAGTTGCCTGTGTGCCGCATTCCTGGGCGATCAGCATGGTTTGGGATGAGAGGAGCGCTCCTGTGAAAAGGAGTGTTTTAAAAAGGTGATTCATAAAGTTAAACAGTAAATCGGTGAAAAATCGGGGGGATTATCAGGAAGAATTGGTCAGGAAACCAATGGAATCTTATTTCTTTCGCACATAAAACCGTCCGGGTCCTTGCTCCAGAAATTGCAGCGGATCGGCGTTTTGTGTGCGGTCGGCCTGTGGCGCGGGTACGATTGCCCCGTTTTTTACCGTAAATGCGTATTGGTGGGTAGTTTCGGCGCCCGACTGATCTTTCAGCCACACTTCGGCGGTGTAAGACCCGTCTTTCATATCATGTTTTAGGAAAAAAGCGCGGCTGCCGGCGCCTTGTCCCTTACCGGCCGGCGGATAGGCATGGAAAGTAGCGTCGAATTTTTTCCAGACACCGTTGGTGGTTTGTAAATCGCCTTCTTCAAACTTGTTTTCCACGTGCTGCAAACGGTGAACGGCCACCATTTTACCGTCGCGATAAAGTTTTACGAGGTACTTCCAGGGTTTGGTCACCTCCCAGCGCGACTGATTGGGGATGGTGGTGGTTTCGTGGCTGAGGTAGAAATGAAAAATAAAATGTCCGTCGGGCCCAAACTCTACACGCGCCCAATCCGGACAAGCATTGCGGAGGAAATAAAAATCGTGCACGGGTGCATAGGGGTCGGGGTTTTGTTGTTTCACTACCGAAAACGGATAGGTATAAAAGTGTTTGGTACCTGCCCAGAATCGCAGTTCAAAGTTGCCTTCCGTCAGTTTTGCATGGGTTTTGTAGTCAAATCCTTCTATTCTGGTCATTTCATAAAATGGCAAAGTGGCGGGTTGTGCGCTGTAATGAATGGTTTGAACCAGGCTGTTGCTTCCGGTATTCCAAACTTCCATGCGCAGCAGGGGCGTTGTATTTGCATAACTTTCGTAGCGCACATCGGCGCCGTCTTTGGTCTTCAGGGGCAGAAAGGAAACCTGCATATTATTAAGGCTCATTTCGCCGGTTGTTATGTTGAAATACCAGCAGTTGCTCGAAAGCAAACTGGCCCAGGCAATGGCCGGTGCAAAGGGCTGGGAAGAAAAATCGAGTTCCACTTCAGACGGTTTGTAACGGTCGTCGGGGCCTTGCTGGGGCGCTTTGCTGGGTCGGCCTTCCGGCTTTTTTGCTACATCTTCGCGTTTTTCGGTAGTTTCCGGTCGGGTACTGCGGGTTTCCGTTGCTGCCGGTTTTTCTCCTGCCGGTTCGGTTTTGGCCGGTTTTTCTTTTTTATCTTTCAACAAATCCTTCGCTTTGCCGGGCATGTTGATCTGGGCAGAAAGCCCGAGGGCTGCCAACAGGCAACCGAGTAACAGCATTGATTTTTTTGTCATTGGTAAAAGTTGTTAAATCGGTGAAAAAAATACCCTGTGCCATCGGCGAACCTTTCGCCGGGCAATTATGCGGGTACAGGAAAAAAAGTAGGTAATGGGGTGTTACGAGGCGGATTGGGGCAAAAATAGCACCGCAATTACCCCCGAAAAGGGCATTCGGGGCCAACGTAGCGGTTGATTGATTAAACGATCGAATCGATTGATTTGACTGGGTGCTATATTCGGGAAAGCAAATCGAGCAACTGCGCTTTTTTTCGCTGGGCGACGGGCAGCACGGCGCCGTCGCTCATTTCTACCTCTCCAGAAAACCGGTTGTAATAACGCCGCAGATGGTCCAGATTGACCAGATGTGATTTATGAATGCGCTCGAATCGCCAGGGCGCCAGCAACTGTTCCAGGTCTTTCAGGGTTTTGGCTACCAGCAGTTTGCTTTTGTCGTCGAAAAAGACAGTGGCGTAATTGCCGTCGGAGGCGCATCGAACGATACTTTTTACATCGTACAGGTGAATGCCGTCGGCAGTAGCCAGGGCGATGCGGGCGGGTGCAGGTGCGCCTTGAACTTGCTGCATAAACAACCGGATTTGTGCTTGCAATTCAGTTTGCCGGCTATTTGACGCTTTTTCCACGGCTGCCTGTAATTCCAGTGCATCAATAGGTTTTTACAAATAATCGAGCGGCCCGAATTTGATGGCGCGCAGGGCGTATTCGCTGTAAGCGGTGGTGAATATAATTTTCAGGTGCTCAAAATTGACGCGCTGCAACAGATCGAACCCCGACCCGTCGGTCAGTTGAATATCGAGAAACAACAATCCGGCCTGCGGATAAGCCTGCACGACCTCCACCCCTTCCGTCACCGAGCCGGCGGTGGCCACTACCCTGATTTGCGGGCAATGCAATTTTATTTCAAGCTCGAGCGAGGCACGGGCGGCTGGTTCGTCGTCAATAATAATCGCGTTAATCATGTTTTAAACAAACTCAATAGGGATGCGCAACACGACCTTTGTTCCTGCAGATTGTTCGTTTTCAAACAAATCCAGGATTTCAAGGGCCGGGCTGGTTCGGGTATTATCACGCAATAACTGGAGGCGTTCGAGGGTGATTTGGGTAGCAAGGGGTTTGTGCGGGTCGCGTAATTTGAGGTGTGCCGCCGCAGCGCGCCCCACACCGGTATCCCGAATCTCTGCCAGCAACTCGTTGTCGTACAGTTGAAAATCGATAAAAATATCGCCCGCGCTGCTTTTGGGGGCCAAACCGTGAATCACCGCATTTTCTACAAAAGGCTGGATTAACATCGAGGGAATCATGGCGTCCATCGGGTTGATTTCAGGCGCAATATTGATTTGGAAACGGATTTTGTCGGGGTACCGGATTTGAGATAACTCTAGGTAAATGCGCAATAACTCCACCTCCCGCTCAAGTGGAATAAGCGCGTTGGAATAATCCAGGTTGAAGCGCAACAGTCGGGCAAATTTGCCGATAAATGCATTGGCCTCCACCCATTTTTCCTGTCCGTAATGCCCCTTGATCGTATTCAATACATTGAAAATGAAATGCGGGTTCATTTGCAAACGAAGCGCCAACATTTTTAAATCGGCATTTTTTCGCTGCAATTCGGCTTTTTCACGGCTGCTTTCGATCCACTGCCGTTCGCGTTCGTAGCCGCTTCGAAGCCGATTTTCCCTCCATTTGATGTAAAAAAACACGCCCCCCACCATTACAAGGCCAGTTAAAACAAAAAACCAGCCCCGCAGCCAGAAAGGCGGCAGTACCTGAACCCTGATCGAAGCCGAAAAGGCACTTTTCTCGCCGGCGCCATTGATTGTGAATACTTCAAAAACATAGTCGCCCGGACGCAAACTGGCAAACTCGATCGCCTCATTGGCCGTTTCCCGCCAAACGCTGTCCAGCCCGCTTAATCTGTAACGATAGCGAAGGTATTGCGGCTCGCGGTACGACAGGCCCTCAAATTCAATGCTCAACGAGCCTTGCCCGTAAGCCATAACCACGGTTTTGTGAACATCAACGGCCTGTTGTTGCTGGTTGATTCGCACCGATTTGATCAAAGGCAAGGGAGATGGCGGCGATCGTAACAAAATACTTTCCGGAATAGCCAACAGCCCGTCGTCTTTGCCTATAAATACTTGGTTGTCAATGACTTCAACGGCATTTATCTTGTCCCAACCCAACCCCAAAACGCCCCAAAAATTGGTCAGATGAAGTTGCCCACCGGCTTCCTGCACACAAAACAAACCGCTCGCTGTACCAACCCAGTACTGTCCGTCGTCGCCGCGACAAAGATCTCGGCAGATGACTTCACCGTATTGATTCCGAATGGCAATGCTGTCGGCCGGTCGCCCCTGTTGAATGGAAAAAAGCCCTTTTGATTCACTCAATACCCATAGTTTCTGTTTTTGAAAATCAAACTCGAGGTCTTTTATGCTGTAGGGCAGCACTTTGACTTCCAAACCGTCGGGACCGATTTTAAATAATCCATTGTGGGTGCCGATCCAGGTATGGTGCTGCTCATCAAATTCGATTTTTTCCACTTTAAACCCGCGAAACCGCGATATGCGAGGAATGCCGTACAAAGGGTTAGCGTCGGCAATATCCAGGGGCGCATCTGTCCGGAGGGTTTTATGCTTGACCAGTGTCGGTGGTATTTCAAAAATTCCGTTTAATCCGGCCCAATAGACCCCCTGATGGTCAATGTTTACATCCGAAGCGCGCTGTACCAGCAATTTTTTCTCTTTCCCCCGAATAACCAGCGTGCCGGCCTTTCCGATCACCAGCGTGCTGCCATCGGGGAAATGCCGAATATTTCGAATGTTTTTGTTGGTGACATTTTTGTGAAAAATGACGTTCGACTCAATTTTCTGTCCGTCAAAAACGGCATAAGCACTGCCTTCCAGCCCAATCCATAGATGTTGTTGTACATCACGGCTGAGGCAAATGATTCTTTTGTGCAATAAACCGTCTTCGAGGCCGTAATGCACAATACCCGGATCGGGTACGTAAAACAATCCTTCTTCAAAAGTGGAGAACCAAAGCCCGCCCTCCCGGTCTTCCAGGATGCCTGAAACAGAGCGCCCTTTCAGATAGGTTTTTTCCTTTTTTAAGGAGGGATAATCCATCCGGATGGCGCCATTACGTGTGCCTGCCCACAGATTTTGACCGATTTTTTTGATAAAAATATACTGATTGCCTTCGTCAAGCCGGGTGACAACGTGCAACATCCGGCCGGTATATCGTTCAAAAAAATAAATGCTGCGGTCGGCCGAAATCAGCAAGGTGTCGCCGATGGTTATGGCCTGTATGGTTTGGGTCAAAACGGGCATTTTGGCCAGCGTTTCAAAACCTCCGGCACCGATGCGGCCGAAATAATGGGCGGCGCCGCCTATTTCGTTGCCTGGATTGGGCCAGGTGACTACCACGCCGCTTTCTGTGGCGCGTTGCTCTATGGCGCCACGCTCCAGGTCTATGAGTATGGTTTTATAAACGCCGCAGTACGCAATGCGCCCGTCTTCCTGTTCGAAAAGCCGGATAATCAATCCTTTTACATCGCATTGACGAAGCAGTTCGGTATTGTTTTCATTGTAAATAATGCCATTGTAAAAAAAGCCGGCTTTCCCGTTGAGGGTGGCAAACCATATGCGGCCCTTGCGGTCTTCGCAGAGCGAAAATATTTCATTATCGGGCAGCCCGTGTGAGGTGTTGTAAGATGTAAAAGTTTGTCCGTCAAAACGACTGACGCCCACGTCGGTTGTAACCCAAATGTAGCCTTTGCTGTCTTGCAATACAGAGTACAGGTAATTGGAAGGCAAACCCTCTCCGGTCTGGTAGTTTTTGGAGAAAGGTTGTTGGCTGAAACCCGGAACCACGGCAGCCGCGATGAGCCAGAAAAGGGGAAATAAGCGCCGCATTTTGCCGGTGAAGGTAGGCGGTTTTGCCGGCAACTCTTTTGCGTTTAAACGACAAATGCCATCGGTAAATCAAGGCGACGATACATTTTGAGCCGTAAGGAGCGGAACTGCCCGTTTAGTTCTGTCTGATCGTTTCAACCAGAGAGAGGGGCGAAACGGTTTTCCATCGAAAAATGCAAAACGGACAGTTGAACCAAACATTAATTTCGCCTCATGCAAAAATTAATTCCCTTTCTCGCACTTTTTTCGGCCGGCTTGCTAAACGCCGCCAATCCGCTTTCCTATACCATTCGTCCGGTTGGACTGCGTTTGCAGGTCACGGTCGAATTCGACGGCACGGCACAGGGCGTTACCTGGCTCGATTATCAGGACAACCAGTTTGGCGAGCCCAACCAGATGGCGCACATTGTTTTCCCGGCACAGGAAGCGGGGGTGTCGGTGAACAAGGAACCCGACAGCAACCGTTTCGTGGTACGGCATTTGCCCGGAAAACGCGTTCGTGTGGTATATGAAGTACTCGATCTGCAGGCAAAAGGACAGTTTTTTTATCAGTATTGCTGTTACAAACCGATCATCCGCGACACCTATTTTCAGGTACAAACAGGGCATTTTCTGGCTACTCCGGCCGATTATTGGACCGACCCGGAAGACAAAAAAACGGTGGAAATCCGATGGGAGGGTTTTCCGGCCGACTGGGTGCTGCACAACAGTTTTGGCCCGGGAAATTACCAGCGTGTCACCTTGACCAATTCAGCGTTTAGCGTGGCGGTGTTTGCCGGCGGGGATTTTCGGCGTTTTGAATTCAGGGTGAAAAATCAGCCTGTTTACCTGCTTACCCGTGGGGAGTGGACACAATTTACCGACGACACCCTGCGCGGCCTGCTACAACGCACCGTGGAGGGACACCGGCATTTCTGGCAGGATTTTTCCGACACCATATACACGGTGACTTTTTTGCCCATCAATGATGCGCCCTGGTCAGACACCTCGCGTTCGGTAAGCGTGGGAGGCTCCGGGCTGACCAACAGTTTTATGTCCTTTGCCACCAACAATCCTGGGGTTGACTTTAATCTGATCCGTTATATTTGGGTGCACGAACTGATGCACCACTGGATCGGGGTGAAAATTCAAAACGCCGCAGAAGAAAAGCAATACTGGTTCAGCGAGGGTTTTACCGAGTATTTTACGATGAAAAACAGCCTTCGTTACGGCTTGATCAGTGTAGACGACTTCGTAAAAGAACTTAACAGTTTTTCTGCAGAGCATTACAGCTCGCCGGTTCGCAATATGCCCAACGATTCGCTCGATTACGATCGTTTTTGGAACGGCGGAAAAGAATGGGAAAAATTGCCCTATCGGCGGGGCTGCCTGTATGCTTTTTACCTCGACAACCTGCTTCGGGAAAAATCAAAAGGAGAAAAAAACCTGGACCAGTTCATGCGGTTGTTGCTGGCTAATGTGAAACAACATCCCGACCAAAAACTCGATCATGCGTTTTTTATGAAAACGCTCCGCACGTTTGCCGGCAAAGGCGCTGTCAAAGGTTTTCAGGCGTATATCGAGCGTGGCGAATTGATCAATTATGAAAAAACACGTCTGCCAAAAGGATTGGGCGTAACGGTTAAAGACCTGAAAAGAACCTTTGGTCCCAGTCCGGACATCATAACAAAAACCGAAATACTAAAGGATATTCCGGTTTTTGGTCGCATCCCCGGGGTGAGTGATGCGGAATTGAAGGAAGCATTGCTGCGATAGTTTCAGCCTTTTTGTTCTGCTTCCGGCGCCAGCCACTTCCGGTCGGCATAAAAATTCCCGAAGGGAATAAGCGAAATGAGCAACAACAGCCTGGTTTTGGCATTTTCCCAACGGTATTCGATTTTGCACAAAAACACAAAAAGCACGTACAAAACGAACAAAAATCCGTGTACCGTACCGACTGTCCGAACTGCCTGGGGTTGCTCGTACAGGTATTTAAGCGGCATGGCGATAAACAGGAGGGTGATGTAGGAAACGCCTTCGGCGAAAGCAATAAGCCGGAAACGACCGAGCGTCGTGGAAAAAAATTGTAACATAATTCG
Source organism: Saprospiraceae bacterium (assembly GCA_033762055.1). Taxonomy (GTDB): domain Bacteria; phylum Bacteroidota; class Bacteroidia; order Chitinophagales; family Saprospiraceae; genus M3007. The sequence goes on along the minus strand of JANRLZ010000035.1, from coordinate 1,015 downwards.
ATTGTCTCGATGGGTTGAATTGATTTAATATCGCAGCCAGGGGCGCTGGGCGAGGGGAGAAAAGGGCCAGGGAATGGCGATGAGGATCAATAAAAACCCCAGGCCGTAATACCACAATATAGCCCTGAATATGGCCCGGTCGTCGGTTTCACGTTTGGCAAGCGCCGAGCCGATCGTGATCAGGACGATGGCAATGGTCATTAATACAAAGTGAACAATGGCAAAAAACAGTGCATCGCTCCAGGCAAAGGAGCGCTCCGACCAGAAATATTGCGCAGTCGGGCTGATAAAATAAAGGCCAAAACCGACCAATAGCTGGATGTGACTGAGAATGGAGGCTGCACTGACCGCCGCCCGATCCGCTTTGCTGAAGGCAGTGCGATTGATATACCCCTTTGCTGCGCGAAATATGGCCCAGATCAGCGCAAAAAACACCAGCCATCGCAGCGCAGCATGTGCAAGTAACAAATGATACATGGCGGAAATTTGCGCCAAAGAAACGCCGGTATTCCGGGATGTTGACAGCCTCCAGTGCCCTCTACGGGGAAAAATGACGGAAATTTGAATCAGTCGAACCGCATCTGCAAAACGCCTAACATCGCCTCCCGGATGATGTTGAGCGACATTTTGGACTGGCCTTTTTCGCGGTCTTTAAACGTGATGGGTACGTCTTTTACCTTGAACCCCAGGCGGTAGGCAGTGTATTTCATTTCAATCTGAAAAGCATAGCCGATGAATTTGATTTTGCTCAAATCCATGGTTTCCAGCACTTTGCGGCGGTAACAAATAAATCCGGCGGTCGGGTCGGCGACGGGCATCCAGAGAATGAGGCTGGTGTAGAACGAGGCACCGCGGGAAAGAACGATGCGATCGAGCGGCCAGTTGACCACTTTTCCGCCCCGACAATAACGCGAGCCAACGGCCACATCGGCGCCTTCGTCGCGGCATTTGGCGAGCAGCCGCGGCAAATCGGTCGGGTTGTGCGAGAAGTCGGCGTCCATTTCAAAGAAGTATT
>JANRLZ010000034.1:0-8919 GCA_033762055.1 Saprospiraceae bacterium | reverse complement strand
TGGTGAACCAACTTAGTATCTAAAAAATTGGCGGCTGCTTTTAGTGTCTGTTTTCGTTGTTTGTCGGTTATAATGTACCCGCATTACGCCCTCCAAACGCCTCAACAACCCCTAAAATCATCTCACCCATTTTTCATCTCCCAAGTTGGTTCACCACTAGATTTTCTAAAATAACCGATCCTGCAACATGGCCTGCCAGGTAATACAGGTATCGAACCCTTTTTGATAAAAATAGGGTTTCATGCTTTCAAAAGGGGCTTCGCCGGCAACCAGCACAAAATCGCCCCCCCAGGCGCCCAGGCTTTTTACTTCGCCGGGAAAATCAGGAAAATACAGATCCATGGCACGAGGCAAAAGCAGGGTTTGCGCCACCAATTGTTCGTGTGTGCGCATCACTTCCATAAAAGCGCGCAAGTCGGTAGCCTGCAACATTTGTCGGGTGAGAAGTGAAACCGCGGCGATGTGTTGCGACACACTTTCGCCCAGCGCGCGATAGCGGGCAATGCCCTCGCGGCTGTTCTGCTTGTTTCCGAGGTAAACAAAGCCCAGGTGTGGGGCAAAAGCCGGTTCAAACACAACGGATTGTACCTGCGGGACAGCGCCATCAAGCCGGTAAAGGATAGGGCCGTCGGCATAGGCACAGGCAATGTCATAGCCCGAGCCGCCGAAGGTGTCGAAAAGTACCCGGTAAGGATCTGCTTCCGCCCATCGAGCCAGCGCTGCAATGAGGGTGCTGCTCGTACCGAGCCCCCATTCACGCGGGAAATCGTTGTTGGTTTCAACATAAAAACCGGGGTCGCCCGATAAAAAATCCGGTTTTTGCGCCTTTAAAGCCCGTAAAATACCCGAAAGTGTCTCGGCTGTTTTTTCTTCTGAATGCTGCAACACATCTAAATCAGGCAGGGAAAAAACGGCCTCAAACCAGGGGTTTCCGTCGGGCTTACGGCTGATCCATGTCAGTTTTCCCTTTTCTTCAAAGGGGAAAACACGCAAGGTTTGCCCGTATTGCACGGGCAAGGCAAGCGCCTGCGCTCCGTCGAGTACAAAATATTCGCCCGTCAGCAACAATTTGCCGCGGGCACGAGTAGCAAATACCGGAGCAAGCATGGAAAATTGATGAGGGTTGTTTGATATTTCATTTCCGTCGTTGGCGTCCAGGCAACTACGGCAAAACAGGTTTGTTTTATCATCAAAAGAGCCAATAAACCTGTCTAAACCTATGGTATCCCCCTATCTTTTAACCCCTTTCTTTCTCTCGCAAAAAAGTGTCATTCAGCGCGTAGCGAAGAAGGACACTTTTTGGGGAAATGAAAAATGGGAGGATACCATAGCCCTCTAAACCTCATAAACCCGTTTTACATTCCAAATGCCTTCTGGATATCGGCAACGGCGTCGAGTTTTTCCCAGGTAAAAGTTTCGACCGTACGGGTTTCCGATTTGCCGTTAAGGCCGATCATGACCGTTTTCTTTTCCGGGGTGCGACCAAAGTGGCCATAGGCGGCGGTTTCCGAAAAGATGGGGTTTTTCAGTCCGTAACGACGAACAATTGCGGCCGGGCGCAGATCGAATACCTTGAGCAGTTTTTGGGCAATTTCGCCGTCGCTAAGCCCTTTGATCTTGCAGGTGCCGTAGGTATTGACGTACAAACCGACCGGCTCCGCCACTCCGATGGCGTATGCCACCTGCACGAGCGCCTGTTTGCAGAGTCCGCTGGCTACTAGGTTTTTGGCGATGTGGCGGGTTGCATAGGCCGCTGAACGGTCCACTTTCGAAGGGTCTTTGCCGCTGAATGCGCCGCCGCCGTGAGCGCCTTTTCCGCCATAGGTATCCACAATAATTTTGCGGCCGGTCAAGCCCGTATCGCCGTGCGGGCCGCCGATCACGAATTTGCCGGTGGGGTTGATGTGGTACTTCACGTCGCTGGTAAAGAGGCGTGCCACCCTGGTCGGGAGTTGTTTTTTTACCCGGGGAATCAGAATGCGTTGTACATCGGCAGCGATTTTGGCGAGCATTTTTGCATCAACATCAAAATCGTCGTGCTGGGTGGAGATGACGATCGTGTCTATCTTTTTCGGAACGTGTTTGTCGGTGTATTCGATGGTTACCTGGCTTTTGGCGTCGGGGCGCAGGTATTTCATCTGTTTTCCTTCCTTGCGGATGGCGGCGAGTTCGCGCAGCAGCATGTGTGCGAGGTCGAGCGCCAGCGGCATGTAGTTTTCTGTTTCGTTGGTGGCGTAGCCGAACATCATACCCTGGTCGCCGGCGCCCTGTTCATCTTCTTTTTTACCCACATCCACCCCCTGCGCGATGTCGGGACTTTGTTCGTGAATGGCGGAAATAACACCGCAGCTTTTGGCTTCAAACTGGTATTCCGCTTTGGTATAACCGATGCGGCCGATGGTGCGGCGAGCGGTTTCCTGTACATCTACATACGCCTGTGAACGTACTTCGCCGGCTACAACCACCAGGCCGGTTGTTACGAGGGTTTCGCAGGCTACCTTGGAGTCGGGATCCTGACGGAGAAACTCGTCGAGAATTGCATCGCTGATTTGATCGGCCACTTTATCGGGGTGCCCTTCGGAAACAGATTCGGAGGTGAAGAGATATGCCATTGCAGATGAAATAAGTGTTTATACCCGGTTGCTTCGGGAAATTAGTTTTTAATGTTGCAGAGATAAAAACTTGCGGGCATTTGACCGTAGCAAGCGATTCTCCCCGATTTTTGCGGCGCAAAGGTAGATTTTCCCATCGGGAAAAAACGAAGAAAGCAACAAACACCACACATATGCCCATGAATCTCGCCGAACTTCGCCAACATTACGCCCTCGAAACGCTCTCTGAAGACGATATACTGCCCGACCCGATTGCCCAGTTCGGACACTGGTTCAAGGAAGCGCTTGATGCACGCCTGTTAGAACCCAATGCCATGACGCTGGCAACCGCCACCCCCGGCGGTCGCCCTGCAGCGCGAACGGTTTTGCTGAAACAGTTTGACCATCACGGGTTTATGTTTTTCACCAATTACGAAAGCCGAAAAGGCCTGGAACTGAGTGCCAACCCTGAAGCGACCCTGCTTTTCACCTGGCTTGAACTGCAACGTCAGGTACGCATAGAGGGCAGGGTGGAAAAAATCAGCGAAACCGCCTCACTCGAATATTTTCAAAGCCGCCCCAGAGAAAGTCAGATCGGCGCCTGGGCCAGTCCGCAAAGTCAGGTCGTATCCGGTCGTAAATACCTGGAAGAACGGCAACAGGAGATGGAACGCCGTTTTGAAGGGATGGAAAAATTGCCGCTGCCGCCTTTCTGGGGCGGCTATCTGTTGCGCCCGGTGGCGATCGAATTCTGGCAGGGCCGACCCAGTCGCCTGCACGATCGTATGCTGTACACCAGGCTTAACGATGACTGGAAAATTGAACGGTTGGCGCCATAGACCGATAAGGGCAACAATGCCGACGCCAGACCATTTATGCGTTATTTTGCCGACAAAGTGAAAAAAGCGCTGATTTACGCCGGAGTACTTAAAACAGTTTCTTAGGCAAGCCCTACCTGTACTATACTTTCTTACCCATAGAGGCGCCTCTCGACGCGGCCCCCAACTCGCACACGCGATTGGGGGCCGCTCTATTGAGCAACGAGGCGAAAAATCCAGAGGTTTTAGCCGATATCTGATGACGTTTTTTAAAAAATACGCAGAACTGCGTACCGGCTTTACACAGTTCTGCGCATGTCGGCCTCCTTTTGTTGCCCCCAACTTTGCCCCATCAATTTTTCACCATTCTAAAACTTTATTCACACAATGAAAAAATTGTTTTCCATCAGCGCCACCCTGTTCTTCCTTGGACTTTGCTCCCTCAGCGCCAACGCCCAAACCAAAGCCGACGAAGCATCCCTGCTCAAAATGTGGGATGATGTCTGGAAAGCCTATGAGACGGGTAACGAAGCCAAAATGTGGTCGTTTTACGCAGATAATGCCTGCGAAATCTACCCCGATGGGAGCTCCATCTGTGGCGCAAAGGCTATTCGCGAAGGTTATGAGCAGTTTAAAACCATGCTGGATGGGGTTCCTTCCTGGAGTATGACTCCTCCGACCATCACCTTTATCGGTGCGGATGTTGCACTCCTGCTGGCGGATGTCACCTCAGATGTAAAATTAAAAGGAGGCCAGCAAATTGGCGGCAAATCAAAATTCGCCACAATTGTACACAGGGTTAATGGCCAATGGCTGATCGTTTTCGACAGCCAAACACCCGTGATACCAATCCCGGATGCCGGAAAGTAATGCAGTGACAGCCCTCCGTTTTTCTACAGGAACGATCAAAAAAAGATCACGAATTCAAACTAAAGATTTCGTGATCTTTTTTTGATCGTTCCTCAAAACTTCCATGCAATGATTTACCAATTTTCCCTTATCGAAAAAATACTGCTCTCGCAGGATATCATCCCGCATCCGTTTACAGATGCGGCTTCATCGGTCGGACTTGGTTTTGCCCTTGGCAGCGCCGTCAAATTGAAAATCGCCGATGCACTTTCCACCGAACTGAAACCGGTGACTCAGATCGCCGCCGAAGCAGGCGTAAGCAATCTCGGATGCGAACTAGTACTCGACTGCCTCAACGCACTGGGTTATACACAAAAAAAAGACCATCATTATGCATTCACCCAACGCGGTTTTAAAAACCTGTCCCCTCGGTCGCCACAAAATTTCCGTCATTTTATCCTGTTTTGCGACTACCTCTACAAAGGGTATCTCACGCTGGACGACACCATCCGGCAGGGAAAAAGCCCACAAGCAAGCATGTTGGAGCAAATGGGCGAACATGAATGGGAGTTGTTTTCTCGTGCCATGATTGATATTTCACAGACCAATGTGAAGGAAGTAGGGGCTAAGGTGCCTGTTTCCAAGTCGGCGGTTAAAATGCTCGACCTTGGCGGTTCACATGGACTTTACAGCATTGAATTGTGTAAGAAACACCCGCAATTGAGTGCCACAGTGCTTGATTTGCCGCCTGTAAAGAAGTACGCGGACGAATGTATAGCTACGCATGGCGCAGGCGACAAGGTTGGCTTTTTGGCAAGTGATTTTATGAAAGATGAATTGCCCGGGGGCCATGACATTGTACTCGCATTCAACATTATTCATGGGTTGAATCCAGATGAAAACGAGCGACTTGCCGCCAAAACTTTCGGCGCGTTGAACGAGGGTGGCGTCTTTGTGATACTTGATCAGATAAAAGGGATTGGCGGCCAGTCTCAAATGTCACGAGCAACCACTGCTTATATGGCTTTGAACCTGTTGCATCAGGCCGGAGGGAAAACTTATACCTACCCTGAAGTTGAAGCAATCGCCCAAAAGGCAGGTTTCAAAAAAACAAGTTTGAAAAAACTGAATGCTCCGGGGTTTGGTGTGATCGTTTGCCGGAAGTGAGCGGGCGATGCCCTCACTCCCGCCGTGGCTTGTACTTCGCTTCTTCCAGAAATTTTTGTGAGTCGCTCATTTGCAACAGCTGCTCCATCGTCGTGCCCGGATGGCGTTTCATGTAAGCTTTTACAATCTGCCAGCCTATCCAGTTGCCGATCTCCCCGGGGGCTTCCTGAAAAACTACCGGGGCGTTCGGACTGGGTGCAATGAGTTTCCTGATTTTGTCAAAATCGGTCGAATACAGCAGTTTCTCGCCGAGCAGCCGCGCCCACACCGCCGATTCATTGGCCTTGCTGCCTTCCATCTGCTCGCGGGTGTAGCCCATTTTCAAACTGTCGGCCACATCGGGCAGGAGGCAGTCGGCAATGTACAGCTGCTTGCCGTTGAACAACATAATATCCAGCAAGCGGCGGCCCGGCGGCTCGTCGGCGCAATTTTGTGCCAGCGCCTTGGCTAACCGCACCGCGATGTAATCTTTGTTAAACTGCCGCCGCATAAAATATGGAAAAATCTCGTGGTCGTAGCCCGGGTAGTTTTCGCCCAGGTACATATCCAGCCCGATGCCGCACAGGCTGTCGCCGGCCGTAAATGCATCCGTCGCAAATTCCGAAATCATGGTTACCACCTGTGGCTGCGGCTTGTTCGGAAAGTAATAGCGGTAGTAGCGGAACATCTGGTTCAAATCTTTTTCCAGCCAGCGCAAATCGCCGTACACCTGCTGCACCGTATCGTACAACTTGCGCACCTGCGGCGCTGCCAGAAAGCCGCCCAGCGCCTGCCGGGGCGTTTCGGCGGGGTTGCTTTGGTCATGGATAATTTCATTACAAAAAAGCGGCAACATCAGGGGGTACTTACCCAGCAGGGCTTGCATGCCCTCCTGCAGCCGTATGGTGTCGAGCGCAAAAATGTCCTGCTCAAAGCGCAGGAGATGAACCGATACCTTGTTCCCTGAAACATCGGGGCGCGGCGCGCGATCTTCGTCGGCACAGGCATTAAACAGGAGAAAAACACTGCAAACAAGCAAGGCAAAAACGGATAGTCGAAGCATTTGAAGAAAAAATCAGATGGAAAAAAGTAAGTAGGCAATCTGCGCTAGTGGTGAACCAACTTAGGAGATGAAAAATGGGTGAGATGATATTAGGGGTTGTTGAGGCGTTTGGAGGGCGTAATGCGGGTACATTATAACCGACAAACAACGAAAACAGACACTAAAAGCAGCCGCCAATTTTTTAGATACTAAGTTGGTTCACCACTAGCTGCGGGAAACAGTTTCGGCGCGCAAAATTAGCGCTTGTCCCGACTTTCCGGACGAGCGCCTACCTTCGCGGAAAATTCGGCGCAGCCATGCATACGATTCTGAATTATATCAACGGTCAATACCAGCCGCCACAAGCCGGCCAATACCTCGATAACGTCAATCCGGCTACCGGTCTTGTGTCGGGCAAGTTACCCGATTCCGACGCCACGGATGTTGAAACCGCCGTGCAAGCCGCCCGAACGGCTTTTCCCGCCTGGGCCGCCCTGCCGCTCGACCAACGCCATGATATTTTGCGCGCCATCGCCGACGGTATCCTGCAAAACCTCGATGCCCTCGCCGAAGCCGAAAGCGCCGATTCCGGCAAAACCATCACTACCGCCCGCACCGTGGATATTCCGCGCGCGGCGCAGAATTTCAAGTTTTTCGCGACGGCCTTGCTGCATTTTGCCTCCGAAAGCCACCACGCGCCAGGTGCACTGAGTTATACCCTGCGCCAGCCCATGGGCGTCGCAGGCTGTATTTCACCCTGGAATCTGCCGCTTTATTTATTTACCTGGAAGATTGCGCCGGCCCTGGCAGCGGGCAACTGCGTAATCGGCAAACCTTCGGAAGTGACGCCGCTGACGGCCTTTTTACTCGGTGAAATTTGCAACAATGCCGGTCTGCCCCCGGGGGTACTGAATATCGTTCACGGGCTCGGACCCAAAGTGGGTGAAGCCATCGTTCGGCACCCGGAAATCAAGGCAATTTCTTTCACCGGAAGTACCCGCGCCGGCGCCGAAATTGCCCGTATCGCGGCGCCCATGTTCAAAAAACTCAGTCTCGAACTCGGCGGAAAAAATCCCAACCTCATTTTCGCCGATTGTGATTACGAACGAATGCTCGAAACGACGGTTCGCTCTTCGTTCAACAACCAGGGGCAAATTTGCCTCTGCGGCTCCCGGATATACGTGGAAAAAAGCATTTACCCACGCTTCAAAAAAGATTTTCTCGACGAAGTCGGGCGCATCAAAGTGGGGCCGCCACAACTGCCCGACAGCCGGCTGGGCGCCGTGGTATCCAAAGCGCATTTTGAAAAAGTGCTGGGCTGCATCGAACTCGCCAAAGCAGAGGGCGGACAAATTCTTACCGGCGGTCATGCCCTGCAAATGCCCGCGCCACACGACAAGGGCTGGTACATCGCGCCGACGGTCATTGAAGGTTTGCCTGTGCAGTGCCGCACCAACCAGGAAGAAATTTTCGGGCCGGTCGTCACGATTCAGCCCTTCGAAACCGATGAAGAAGCGTTGACCAACGCCAATGCCACACCTTACGGCTTGAGCGCCACGGTATGGACCAACCATTTGCAACGGGCACAACATTTAGCGGCGAATTTGCAGGCCGGTATCGTATGGGTCAATACCTGGATGCTTCGCGATTTGCGCACGCCGTTTGGCGGGGTAAAAAACTCCGGGGTAGGCCGGGAAGGCGGCTGGGAAGCCATGCGATTTTTTACCGAAGCAAAAAATGTGACCTTCGGGTAGTGAAGGTGAGGCGGAATTAACTGCCATAATGTCTGTGGCATGGTTATCGCCGGTAAGCGCCTGAAAGCAGCCAACCCGCCCATTTTTTTACCCAATATCTGGCTCATGTTTGATTTTATTGCTGCGGAAGACATGGCTTTGTCGGCCATTTCCACCCCGCCGTCTGCTGTGATGCAGGACGGTGATTTGCTGGATGCTTATTCCAGAACAGTATCCGGCGTTGCGCGGCAGGTAAGTGCCGCCGTATTGCATTTAAAAGTACAAAAACCGGATCATCAGCGACAAAAACAACGGCCCGGCCCCGGTGGCGAAGGCTCCGGCAGCGGGTTTGTTATCAGTACCGACGGACTGGTGGTGACCAACAGCCACGTCGTGAACGGCGCCACCCGTATTGAGGCCACCCTGCCCGACGGGCGCAGTTTTCAGGCCCAGGTGGTAGGCGACGACCCGGCCACCGATCTGGCTGTGGTGAAGATAGATGGCGACAATTTGACAGCCACCCGTTTTGCCGACAGCAGTCAGTTGCAGGTAGGGCAAATCGCAATTGCCATCGGCAATCCGTACGGCTTCCAGTATTCTGTGACCGCCGGCGTGGTCAGTGCACTGGGCCGCACCCTGCGCACCCAAAACGGCCGACTCATTGACGACGTGATACAAACCGACGCCGCGCTCAATCCCGGTAATTCCGGCGGGCCGCTCGTGGATTCATTTGGACAGGT
>JANRLZ010000033.1:0-2603 GCA_033762055.1 Saprospiraceae bacterium | reverse complement strand
CGCAAATTGCGTATATGCTGGAGTCTATTTACGGCGATGCCGCTTTGTTGCGGCAAATGAACGAAGAGGGACAGGAATTCTGGGTGCCCCGGCAAAACGGGCAGGAACTGGGTTTTCTCGCTGTAGCTAAAAAAGGAGAAGGCGAATATTTTTTGCACAAATTTTACCTGGATACCCGTGAAAAAGGGCTGGGGACTATTGTCTTTGAATTATTGCTGGCAAAATATCCCGACCTGAAAACCCTGCGTTTGCGCGTAAACCGCCGAAATTTCAAAAGCGTCAATTTTTATTTCAAAATTGGTTTTCGCATCGAATTTTGTGTGGATACGCCTTTCGGAGAGGGATATGTAATGGACGATTTTCAAATGATTTTTTCGCGATAACGACCTTCCGAACCATGCTTTCTGTGCATTCCGACCCCTATTTCATGCAACAAGCCCTGGCAGAAGCACAAAAAGCTTACGAAGAAGGGGAGGTGCCCGTGGGCGCGGTCATCGTTTGCGAAAATCGCATTATCGCCCGGGCGCACAACCAGACCGAACTGCTCACCGACGTTACCGCCCATGCCGAAATTCTGGCCCTCACCGCCGCCAGCAGTTACATGGGCAGCAAATACTTACCGGATTGTACCTTGTACGTCACCCTTGAACCCTGCGTCATGTGCGCCGGCGCCCTGGCCTGGGCCCAGATGGGGCGGATTGTGTATGCCGCTTCCGATGACAAGCGCGGGTTCATGCTATTTGGCGGAAAAGACCTGTTACACCCAAAAACCAAACTGGAAATGGGGATCATGGAAACAGAATGCGGCGCTTTGCTGAGCGATTTTTTCAAGGCCAAAAGAGGATAACCTTCCCTCCCCCAAAAGATGGCCTTTTATGGCCGTGAGCGGTTTTACAACAGTTTCGTACCTTTGCACTTCTTTTCACAAACCGTTGCGCGGGCCTCGTAACCCTCGCGCGACACCCGACCGTTGTAGGGCCGGGCTAAAATTTTCTTTTTTTATGATTAATGTCACATTCCCCGACGGCAACATTCGTCAGTTTGCCGCCGGAACCACCGCGATGGACATCGCAAAGTCCATCAGCGAAGGACTCGCCCGTGTGGTGCTCGCTGCCAGCGTCAACGGTGAAGTTCGCGACCTTCAGCGACCCATAGAGACCGATTGCAGTATTGTGTTTCACAAGTGGGAAGACGCCGCCGGCAAACAAACCTTCTGGCACTCCTCGGCCCACCTGCTGGCCGAAGCCATCGAAGCGCTGCATCCAGGCACCAAATTCGGCATCGGGCCGGCTATTGACAACGGGTTTTATTACGACATAGACACCGGTGATAAACCCCTCACTTTTGCCGATTTGCCCGCTATCGAACAAAAAATGCTTGAACTCGCCCGGCAAAAAAGCGAGTACCGCCGCAGCGAAGTGAGCAAGGCCGACGCCATTCGGTACTTCACCGAAAAAGGCGACGAGTACAAACTCGAACTCATTGACGGATTACAGGACGGGCAGATTACTTTTTACCAGCAAGGCAACTTTACCGACCTCTGCAAAGGCCCGCACATTCCGAACACCGAGCCGATTAAAGCAGTAAAAATCCTGAACCTGGCAGGCGCTTACTGGCGTGGCGATGAAAAACGCAAACAACTGACGCGGGTGTACGCCATCACTTTTCCAAAGCAAAAGGAACTGGACGAATACCTCGTCTTGCTGGAAGAAGCCAAAAAACGCGATCACCGTAAGTTGGGACAGGAACTCGAACTTTTCATGTTTTCCGAAAAAGTGGGTTCCGGTTTGCCGCTCTGGCTCCCTAAAGGCACCGCCTTGCGCCAGCGTCTGGAAGATTTTTTGAAAAAAGAACAGATCAAACGCGGCTACACGCCGGTCATCACCCCGCATATCGGTTCTAAAAACCTGTACATTACGAGCGGTCACTGGGAAAAATACGGCGAAGATTCTTTTCAGCCCATCAAAACGCCGCAGGAAGGCGAGGTTTTCATGCTTAAACCCATGAACTGCCCGCACCACTGCGAAATTTATGGCCACCGGCCACGCTCGTACCGCGAATTACCGGTCCGAATCGCCGAATTCGGCACCGTTTATCGCTACGAACAATCGGGCGAATTGCACGGACTGACTCGTGTACGTGGATTTACGCAAGACGACGCGCATATTTTCTGTACCGAAGACCAGATCAAGGACGAGTTTCTGGGCGTGCTGGATTTGACGCGCTATGTACTGGCAAAACTGGGTTTTGACAAATTTACCGCCCAAATCAGTCTGCGCGACCCGGAAAACAAGCAGAAATACATCGGCACGGACGAGAACTGGGCCAAAGCCGAACAGGCAATTATTGATGCCGCAGCAGAAGTTGGGCTACCCACCATTACCGAGCTGGGCGAAGCGGCGTTTTACGGCCCCAAACTCGACTTTATGGTGAAAGATGCCCTCGGGCGCTCCTGGCAACTTGGCACCATTCAGGTAGATTACAACCTGCCAATCCGATTTGATTTGTGGTATGTAGGCGCCGACAACCAGAATCACCGTCCGGTAATGATACACCGTGCGCCATTTGGTTCTATGGAACGTTTCACCGGCGTATTAATCGAA
>JANRLZ010000032.1:0-9373 GCA_033762055.1 Saprospiraceae bacterium | reverse complement strand
GTTCGTACTGGAATAGGTCCGGACGAAAAAACAGCCGAAGTTCAACCGGAAAAGGCTCGGTTTGGGCCAAACAGATACTTTCGCAAGAGGTCTATTAACAAAAATTGCCGTGGATAATCAACAGGAGCCACCCCGACAACCGGGATGACTCCTGTCTGTGGCGCGTTACGCTTCTTCCTGCGCCTCTTCATCTTCAGGTGCGTCTTCACCCGGCTCTTCTTCACCGTCGGTGATCTCCACCTCATCGGTCGCTTCAATCGTTTCAACTACTTCGTTTTCTTCGTTTTCGATGGTTTCTGCCAGGTTTTCGAGTGATTCGAATTGTGCCATGGTGCGGTAAAATTTTAATGTGAGGAAAGAGATTTGCCCCACAAAATTCATTTACCCTTATAAAGCCGGGATGAGACAAACGTTAAGTTTGAGAGAACAAATACCGGCTATTGCACCTCGGTTTTCTGCACTTTGCCCGATCCGCTGATGTTGCTTTCTACTGTCGGAGAGCCGGAGTAAAACACATCGCCCGAACCGGAAATGTCAGCGCGCAGGCTGGTGGTTACATCGGCGCTGACCGACCCCGAACCGGAGATGTTAACACGCAGCGTCTGGGTTGTAAGTGCCTTGGCGCGCACATCGCCACTTCCGGCAATGTCGGCGCGCAGGTCGCTGGATGTGCCGCCCAGTTCAATGGCGCCGCTACCGGCGATATTCGCTTCAAGGTTGCCGGTTTCTATCTGCGGACATTTGATGTCGCCCGAACCGGAAACCGACAGATACAGGCGTTCGCTTTTCAGGGCATTGGCGAGTCGGATAATGCCGCTGCCGCCCACATCAAAACGATCGAATGCCGGGGCGGTGACCCGTACTTTTATTTCCCCGCTGCTCCACAGGTTTTCATCACAATAAATACGGAGTGCTCCATTTTCCACGGTTGTTTTGATGATAGGCAGGATGTTTTGCTGGGCCGACACTTCTACAAAGTAAGACTCCCCTACGCTGACTTCCACGTTGCCGGAAATTTGCAGGTCAACTGCATGGAAATTTGTTACGCTGCGGGTTTCAGTTTGAATGGGGCCTTCGCCCCGGATGCCGTTAAAGCCAAAGTGGACGCCGTTGCAGGAGCGTTTTCCAACAACAAAAATAGCGACCAGAAACATGAAAATGAGCAAATTGCGCATGAGTAAAGTTTTTGTTTTGAAGTAAGACCTTGTTAAAAAACCGGACTATCGGTTTTTTCGAGAATTTTGCGCGGCATTTGTGCCGGGCGGTCAGACACCTTTCTGCTCGGCAAGGTTGCGCTTTTTACAAAAAAAATCCTCCTCATGTTTTTGCTGTTTTTTAACTGGCTTTTTGCTGCACTGATGATCCAGCCGGATGTGGCGATTTTACCGCCGTCCGACAAGCCTGCTATTGTAGAATGGTTGACGGAGCGTGAGCACGACTTCGGTACGTTGCGCCATGAACGACCTTCGACCTTTGTTTTTCAATTTAAAAATATGGATACGCAGCCGATTGTGTTGCAAACGGTGCGTACAACCTGTGGTTGCACGGCAGCCACCTGGACTGAAACGCCGGTAGCGCCGGGGGCAACCGGCGAGGTGACCATTGAATACGACGCTTACCAGCGCGGCGATTTCAGAAAAAAAATCAAGGTTTTTTTTGACCGGCAGCGCAAACCCGAAATGTTATGGATCCGCGGAACGGTTGAATAATCGCCCCTAACTTTCGTCCGAGGCGATTTGTTACTTATTCTGCCGTTTTGATCCATTTTCCACCCGCAATCACTTTGCCGGCATCATCGTGCAACGCTGCCCAATAAAGACCAGGCGGCAGATAATGACCGCAAAAGCGGGTGTCGGTTTTGGTGACGTCCTTTGTGGCCACGACCTGACCAAGTGCATCATAAAGGACAAGTCGTGCCAGTTTTTGCATTTTTAGCGGCAGTTGCAGGTTTATGCAGTGAGTAAACGGATTAGGCCAGGCCTGAATCGCGGGCAAGACATCGTAATCTTTGATCGCAGAGGTATTCAGCGGGCTTTCTGCCAGGGTATGCCAGGTTTGATTGGTAATAACAGGAGCATTAAAATCAAAGTAAATAGCCGCCCGATTTTCAATTATATCTCCCAGCGCCAGGTTTTCACGTTGCCGGATATTGAATTGAACAAAACCGTGCGAGGCAGCCTCGTTGATATTGGAATCGGGTAATAAAATGTCATCGAAAGTAAATGTAACAACCCCCGGCCCGCTCAATTCCCAGGTGTAAGGATGACTGCTCGCGCCTGGCTGGAACGAAAGCGGATCAAGCAAATGAGAAAGTGTATCCCGTATTACGACGGTAAATGCAGTATCTGTTCCCGTATTTTGAAAACGAATCAGATAATCCAGCGCTTGCCCGGGACGAATCCCGTGTTGATCGCCCACTCCAACCGGAAAACCTTGCTTGTCGTTGGGATCGTAGGCGCCGATATTTTCCACACAACTGCGATGCCAGGCAGGCTGAATACCGTTGACCGGAAACTGATTGATATAGCCAAGGCTGTTATACCCGCCACAACCTTCAGCAAAAGCCAAAACGAGGCTGGAAAATGGATGGCCAGGCTCCTGCTCGGATTCAATGCGCCAGGTTTGTCCCTCGGACGCAAAATTCAAGGCAAGTGATTCTCCCGCGTCATACGATTCCTGGCCGGAATGCTGAACAATCTCATCCACGATAATAATGTAATCCAGTATTTGAGAAGCAGCCTGGCCCTCATTTCGCAAAGTAAACTGGATGGTTGAATCCAGGCAGGTGACTGAAGCGGTCAAATCTGCACCCGACCATGCTGGTACGGTGGTACACAAGGTATCAGGAAACCCGTGCGCCAGCACGCAATGCGTTTGCCCTAAAACGGTGGAATCGCAATTGGCATAAACAGTCAGTGAAAACTGTCCACACGCGCCGCTTTCCAGATCACCTACAAAGAACCGGTAGGTGTTGTTGCCGATATCCGCATTGGGTTGATCCGAATTGATAAAAGTAAGAAACGGATCCAGCATCACATCCACCCAGGCATCGGGGGCGGCTTCCGTCCCCTGGTTGCAATAACTGACAAAAATCTGGTTGTTAAAACAACGACGTAAATACGGGATGGCTACATTGACAGACATCAGCGGACAAAAAGAAAGCGGGATAGCGACAAAATCGGCTGTGTCGGTTTCGAGTAGCATAGACAGGGAGACGGCCACTGTATCTTCGCAATAATCCCACCAGATACCGCTGGGATTTTGTACAACAACCTGATAATCACCTGTATTTACAAACAGGTTATAGCGGCCGTCAATATCGGTTTGTGTGTAGTAAACAAAATCGTTGCCGATTGCCTGAACCGCTCTGTTTTGAAGTGGCGCTTGCGCGTCGGGCGTACTGCAATCGCTGTCGGCATCCAGTTTTACCGTGCCGGTGATATAGGCTCCCTCGGTAATTGGCTGGGTTGTTTCGAATACTCCGGGGTAGTTACTTTGCCAGTTGCAGATTTGTAAATGCATGTCGGGGGTAAGCGCTAATTCCCAGAGTTGCTGCGATTCAAAGATGGTTGGAATGTTCTGCCAGGTGTTTCCTTCATCCAGCGATAGAAAAATGTCTTCGTACCCGTCGCACAAATAAAGATGGCCTGCCGGCGTAATAACCATGGATTCGCCTTTGATAAAATTGGTCGCCAACACATCCGGCAGTTTTGTCCAGTGTACTCCTTCGTCTTTTGAACGCCAAAAAGAACGGTCTTCTCGCGAAACATAAATGGTACCGTTGGGCGCAACCTCCGTAATCGGCCCCGAATCGCTCCAGCCCGGGTTTTGTACGGTGGTCCAGCTCAACCCCCCATTGTCGGAATAGTATACATTATAAACACAATTGGCGATGATGCGACCCGAACTTAGAAAGCCCATACTGTGTACCAGATCATTGTTAATAGAAGTGGTCCAGGTCTGGCCATTGTTGCCGGATCGCAACACTTTCGAATTGGCGCCATTGGTAAAAATAACGGGCTGGTCGGGGTGAAGAAAGGCGTATTGAAACACGGATTGATAAATGCCGACAGCAGGTGTGATGTCGGTAAACGTTTCTCCCAGATTTTCAGAATACAACAAACGATCGTCTTGAAAGGCCGTCAATCGCCCATTAGGGAGCACGTCAAAATTGCGATCATTGAACCGGATATTTTCCTCGTTGAGCGTAATCAGCCGCCAGGTTTCTCCATCATTTTCGCTTTTCCAAAGTCCGATCCTTGCGTTTGCAAAAACAGTACTGTCTGAAACATACCTGATTTCATCCACACCGGTTGCACGGATCCCGTTTCCCGAAAATTGCCAACTTTCGCCGCCGTCGGAAGACCGGAGCAAGGCATCGAGATGCTGCTTTAAGATGGTGCCGTCGGGCAAGGGGTTCATGGTAATTAATTTACCTCCGGCGCCGTCTTCGGTATCCGCCAATACCTGCCAGGTTAAGCCCTCGTCATCGGAATACATCAGTTCGAGTGATTCATAGGTACCAAAGTTTCTGGCGCGTTGCACCAGCAGGCGACCACCGTCAAGTACCACATAACTAGCACTTTCTGTCTTGCCAAGCGATGTGGGAAGGAGGGTGCTTCCGCCGTCGTCTGAACGGTAAATCGTATCGCTGGACGTAACAAAAATGGTTCCGGCAGGCGTTACAAATACTTCATCTAACCAACTGCCGGATACTGGAAAGGGATTTACACTCCAGCTAAACCCGTCATCTGTCGAGCGATAGATGAATTCAAAATTAGCAATTACCAGTTCGCCGTGAGGCATATAGCCGAAGATGCCCGATTTATTGCTGGAAAAACTCCAGGTTTGCCCGCCATCCGTTGAACGATACAGGTAGCCATCGTTGTTATTGTAAGCCAGGAGTACCCCTGTATGCGTTTCAATCATATTGTAGTAGACAGTACCGATCAAGGTCCAGTTTTGTCCTTCATCGGTACTTCTGTAAGTATGTGGTGGAAGCAGCGGATTGTTCAGGGTTAAAAACAGGGACTCCTTGTTGCCGATCTGGATGTTTTTGGATATTGAATCGGGGAAATTGGCGGCTAGATCGGGCAAGAGTGTCCAGTTTTGTCCATTGTCGTCAGACCGGTACATCGAATGGGGATACTGGCCGGCGTACATAGGGCCATTCTCCATTTTTTTTACATTTAAATCGCCGCCGCCATAAGGTGTTTTAGCCGGTTTCCAGTATTCACCTTGTGCGACAACAGGAGTAATTATCAGAAACAATGAGGTCAGGATGGTCAGATACCATTTCATAGGAAAAGAAGGAATGAATTTCGGGTCCTGTAACCAGCAGGCGTACTGGCCACCTTACTGGTTAACAGGGCCTTCGAAATGATGAGGATTATACAGGTGTTGACTGCCTTTGTGTTTATTTGAACCGGTGGCACAGGGAACTTCTTACGTTCCACGGGGTTGTGCCGGTGTTCTTGCCCCAAAAGTCAACCTACATAGCTAGTTGGAAAAATACAAATTATGATGATCGTCGTAGTCATTGATCGAATAAGTAAATATAAATGAATGAGTTATCTTTTTTTTTATCAAAATTTTATTCTCAATTACCATTGAAATTCCAGGTATTCCGACATTGCCCGACCCGCAGAAAGATTTTGGAGGCACTTTTTTAACATTTGCCAATTATTTCCAATCGTGACCCATTCGCTTTTGATCCGCGCTTTTCGTCAATTGAATGCCAGGGAAATGCGCGACTTTCTTGCATACGTACAATGCCCCCTGTTTAATCGCCGGGAAGAAGTGATCCGCTTGTGCCAATACCTGGTAAATATTTCAGGTAAACCTCCGGCAAGGGCTTATACGGCGGAAAATCTTTTCGGGGCAGCCTTTCCCGTAGCGCAATTTGACGAAAAACAACTTCGCTATGTAATGTCGTTCACTCTGGATAATCTACGCGCTTTTCTCTCCATGATGGAGTGGAAGGCGGATAAAAATGAGCAACAACGTTTTCTTTTACGCGCTTTAAATCGCCGGGAATTGGATCAATTATTTGACCAGGCCATTGAAAAAGTGGAGCAGCGAGAAGCGCTGGAAGCAGATGGCGATACCATGCATCATTTTCGCCGGTATGAATATTCGGTGCAGAAATTAAAAAGGCATGCTCGTTTCAATCGGGCGCCCAGCGTTGATCTACAACCTATTCCGGATGAACTGACCACATTTTATGTAGGAGAAATACTGGGGCATGCCTGTTCGGCGCTTTCCCAGCAAACCGTAACCGGGAAGACCACCCAGTTCAAAATGCTGGATGCCATCCTCGATGTGGTCAAGGAAGGAGAGATGCTTAAATCACCGGCTGTGGCTATGTATTATTATGCCTATCAAATACTGCGATCACCCGACGACGATGTTTTCATACCCAAACTTAGACACCTGGCTGTTGAACATGAAAGCCGGTTCAAACCCTCTACACTGAACTGGATTTTCATGGTCTTGAGCAACGGTTGTGTTCAACGTATCAATCTGGGTAAAAAAAAGTATATGCGGGAGGCCTTCGAAATCTATCAAATAGCCATCGAACGTGGCCATTTTATTGCTGAATCTGGCTATATTACCTCGTTTATGTACAAAAATATCGTACGGGTAAGCATGGCGGTCGGTGAAAAAGAATGGGCTGAAAACTTTGTTTATAAATACAAAATATTCCTGCATCCGAGCGAGCGAGAAGCGATATTTCATTACAACCTGGCCTTTCTACATTTTCAGAATGGCGATTACGATAAAGCCATGCCCTTGTTGCAAATGGTTGATTCCGACGACCCGCACTACAACGTGCATAACCGCCGCATGCTGGTCAGGTGTTATTACGAATTGGGTGAACTGGACGCCCTGGAGTCGTTGTTGCAGAGTTTTACCGCTTATTTAAAACGACAAAAAAAATTGGGTTACCACCAGGTGATGGGGTTAAATTTTGTACGATTTGTTACCAGAATTGTCAAACTTCCGCCCGGCGACATGGCTGCCAAAGAGGCGCTGATCAAAGATATTCTGGAAGAAAAAAAGATCAACGACCGGGAATGGTTGATGGAAAAGATGGGCATTTCCGAGGTCGAATAACCCCGCAGTCGGTATCAAAAGCCCTCCAAACTTTGCGCCAATGCGATAAAATAATCCATCGCCTCCGGGTTTCGCATCGAATCACGATTGTAAGCCTTCTCAAGCGGCTTTCGTTGCAGGATTTTTTTAACCGGCGTTTCCATTTTTTTACCGGATATGGTGTAAGGTACCTCGGCTATTTCCAGAATGTCATCCGGTACGTGTCGCGGTGAGTAAGCGCTGCGCAAAGCGGTTTTTATCGCACTTTTTAACGATTCATCTAAGCGATAGCCCGGGTTCAATGCAACAAACAAGGGCATCCAGTCGCTGCCGTCGGGGCGCTCGAGATTGATAATGAGGGTGTCTTTCAGCGCAGGCAATTGATCGAGGGCCCGATATATTTCCGCCGTGCCGATCCGCACACCCTGCCGGTTGAGGGTGGCGTCGGAGCGCCCCAGAATAAGCAGCGACCCTCGCTCCGTTATTTGCAGCCAGTCGCCGTGCCGCCACACACCGTGATAATGTTCAAAATAGGAACTCCGGTATTTTTCTCCCTGCGGGTCGCCCCAAAAATACACCGGCATGGAAGGCATGGGTTGCGTTACCACCATTTCGCCCACCTCTCCTGTCGGCACGGGTCGGCCTGCCTCATCCCAGCTTTCCATGGCGCAACCCAGACAGCGGCACTGTATTTCTCCCTGATAAACGGGCAATAGCGGATTGCCGCCCACCCATGCCGTACACACATCGGTGCCGCCGGCCATGCTCGAAAGCCAGACATCCGATTTTATGTTTTCATACACCCATCCGAAGGCTTCCGGCGGCAGAGGCGACCCTGTAGAACCAATGCTGCGCATTTTGCTCAAATCAAATGAACGGCCCGGCGTGATGCCGGCCTTCATACAACTGACCAAATAAGGCGCGCTGGTACCAAAGTGTGTAATGCCGGTTTTTTCCGCCAACACCCATAAAGCGTTCAAATCAGGAAACCCCGGACTTCCATCGTACAGCACAATGGTTGCGCCACTGAGAAGAGCGCCCACGGTAAAATTCCACATCATCCAGCCGGTGGTAGAAAACCAGAAAAACCGCTCGCCGGACCGAACATCGTTGTGAAAATACAAGTATTTGAGGTGTTCCAGCAAATTTCCGCCATGCGAATGCACGATGGCTTTCGGAATGCCGGTCGTTCCGGAAGAATACAAAATCCAGAGCGGATGCGAGAAGGGCAGCGCTTCGAATGGTAGTTCTGCTACTGCATATTCCGGATTTTGCAAAATATCATCCCAGCGCAGCGTTTCTTTTCCAGCATCAATAACAGCATTTTCATCCAGATAGGGGATAAAAATGACCTTTTCTACGCTGGGGAGCAGGCGGCAAATTTCCTGCACGTTTTCCCGTTTGTCAAACGATTTTCCACCATAGGCATACCCGTCAACGGCAATCAGTATCTTTGGTTCGATTTGTGCAAATCGATCCGCCACACTGGCGGCGCCAAAATCAGGCGAACAACTCGACCAGACAGCGCCGACGGACATGGCAGCCAGCGCAGCAACCACGGCATGGGGAGCGTTGGGCAGATAAGCCGCCACCCGATCGCCTCTTTTTATACCGTTCCGACGAAAAAAGTGCGCCATTGCGGCGGTCTGTTTTTCCAGATCAATCCACGAAACGGCGCTGATTTCCTGCCGCTCATTTTTAAAGAGGATAGCCGGTCGTTGGTCATTTTTTTGTCGAAAAACATGTTCGGCATAGTTCAGCGTCGCGCCTTCAAACCAGGCGTAGTCAGGCATTTGATCACCCTTTAAGACCGACTGATAAGGTGTGTGGCTGAGAATTTCAAAATATTCCCAGATACAGGCCCAAAAGGCCGGCAAGTCGCGGGTACTCCATTCCCATAACGACGAATATTGGTCGAAATGCAGACCTTTCTTGCTTGCCAGCCATTCCATGAAATGAGAAAGCCCGCTGGAAGACAGCAGGGCAGGGGAGGGGCGCCACAAAACTGGCGGTACGGCTGTATTTGTATCGGGCATGAACAGGCAGGGTGGACGCAGGGGCGCGCAAAGTTCAACACTTTAACCCAAAAACCGAAGTGCGGTTTGTGTTGTTCAGGTTGAAGCGGTCTAAAGTTTTTTGACGAATTGACTTTACGAGCGTGTCTAGTGGTGAACCAACTTAGGAGATGAAAAATGGGTGAGATGATTTTAGGGGTTGTTGAGGCGTTTGGAGGGCGTAATGCGGGTACATTATAACCGACAAACAACGAAAACAGACA
>JANRLZ010000031.1:0-6619 GCA_033762055.1 Saprospiraceae bacterium | reverse complement strand
GTCGCATTTGTTACGATTGGTTCGAAAGGGTACACATTTTCAAACCCGACCCCGGAGAGGTCGCATTTGTTACGATTGGTTCGAAAGGGTACACATTTTCAAACCCGACCTCGGAGAGGTCGCATTTGTTACGATTGGTTTGAAAGGGTACACATTTTCAAACCCGACCCCGGAGAGGTCGCATCTTTGTAGAAAAATGGTACCGCCGGATTTACGACCTCGGAGAGGTCGAATATTTGTGTCACCTTCATTTGGATCAGCTACAAATGTGCGGCCTCTCCGAAGTCGGGTTTGAAAATATTTACCCATTCAAATCGATTGGTTCGATATTCAACTGTTTATTGCTTTGTTGTCCGGCCAGTTCTGCAAGGGTTTAGCCTTGCATCTTTTCAGCGACTCAAAAAAAAACGCACACCCGCCCGAAAGCGGATGTGCGAGGAAAACACGAATTCAACACGGGTAATGAAGTCGGTCGTTCGGCGAAATTTTTCGCCTACAACACAGCGGTTAGAACCGGATCCGACCATTTACTGAGGCGGTCGGCGCGGCCGATGGAACGAATGCGGATAAATAGTTGCGGCGATGAAGGCAGGTCGGTCAGAATAAAGCGACGCTGGTTGCGGTAGATCCCGTTTTTCCAGGTTTGTCCCTGATCATCGGAATATTCAATACCGTGGGTGAGCACGGCACGCGGGTCGGCGTCGTTGAGTAGTACCAGCAGTTCGCCTTTGCGCCCTGTGCTGCTGATGCGCTGTATTTCGGGCGTCTCAGGGGTTTCTATCCGGGCAGGAGGTATTACAACTGAAAATCCGGCGTCGAGAATCATGGTCTGACTGCTTTCGGCATGGGCTTCCAGCGAATTGGCAACAGCGTCGAGTGCGGCGATAAGGGCTTTCAACTGGTTGTTTTTTTGGGCGATTTCAGCCCGTCCGCCGTTGAGCGCTGCCGCCAATGCGGCGCGGTACTGTTCCAGCGGTGTTTCGAGTGCCTTGACTTCATTTTGCAGAAAAGCAAATTGAGCCACATCACGGGTGCGAATGAGAATATTTTCGCTGTAAGCAATCAGTGCAGACTGTGGCACACGCCGGTAATGTCTGCGGGAAATTTTGTTATTCATTTTGTGAAGAACGTAAATGCCGTTCGGGTTCAATTGTACACCTTGTTCCCGACCGGCAGGTTAGGGAAATAAACTGCGCAGTTCGATACTCATCCAATCCGGCGGATGTGCTGTCTTGATCGAATGAGCGCGGCATTTGGCTGCCTTGTCCCCGGCATTTTAACGTAACCCTAACATTTGCCGCTTTGGCCTTCACCTTGTTCGCTTTTCGCTAATGATTTGAAAAACAAACGCTTGCGACAGTTTTTTGCTTTGCATTCATTTGAAAAACAATATCCGGAAAAAAAGCGCTTCCTGACGGTAAATGATTGCCTGTTTCGCAACATAGATCAGGACGGATTTTTCTCTTTGAAAAACAGGCTGCAACTCCTGCACGGGGCAAAATTCACTTTCAAAGGATACAAACGGCGAACCCCGAGTTGGGCGGTCGTCTTGATGAACATAGCCTCCATGCTCGCTGCAAAGCGGCTGTGTTGATGAACAAAGCCTCCATGCTCGCTGCAAAGCGGCTATGTTGATGAACAAAGCCTCCATGCTCGCTGCAAAGCGGCTATGTTGATGAACAAAGCCTCCATGCTCGCTGCAAAGCGGCTGTGTTCATCAACACAGCCCCGGTTTTTACCGATTTTTCATGTATGAGAGCAGTGCAGTTGTCCAAACGCGCACACAAGCCGGTCTGAACAGAAATTGAGGCTGCGGCCGGCATGATAAGCAGAGAATTCCAGTACATTTGCTCGCGGTTGCGTCGCCCGACCAATAAACGGGGATCGGAATGGGGTTATTCATCAACGCTATGGCCCAAACAGCACAAGCGATGGATGTCAAAACATCTGCCTGAGATCGGGCAGCAGAAGCCGCTGAAAGGCGCCAGCAATTTCAAAAAGAAATTTTCTCCGTCGTGCTTCCCTTTACCACCCTCGTCTCCATTGACCGCACCAGCAAAACACCGGTGTTCCTGCAAATCGCCTCCGGCATGGCCGACCACATTCGCCGGGGGATTATTCCCGCCGGCGCCCAGCTGCCCGGCAGCCGTGCAATGGCCGAAGCCTTGGGTTTGCACCGCAAAACCGTGGTAGCCGCCTACGAGGAATTGCTCGCACAGGGCTGGATCGAAACCCGCCAGTCGCGCGGGACCTTCGTGAGTGAAAAATTGCCGGAGATCAAACCGGTTCCCTTTCGGGCAAAAACGCAGCCGCACGATCAGGCGCAAAAAGCAGGGTTTCCGTTCCAACCCAATCCGCTGTTGCAACTGCCGCCGTTCAAAGGATCAAATGCGCTGGCTTTCAACGACGGTTTCCCCGACGTGCGCATCGCCCCCTGGGATGCACTTAGCCGGGCTTACCGGACCGCGTTGCGACAAGGATTTCGAAAAAATCTACTGTTTTACACCGAAACCACCGGCGAGCCGACCCTGCGCAGCGCTATGACCGAATACCTGCGCGAAAGCCGCGGACTGCCCATCGAAACCGACAATGTCCTCATCACCCGCGGTACCATGATGGCAATTCACCTGGCGGTACAATGCATCGTCCGGCCCGGCGAAGTGGCCGTGGTGGGCGAGGTGTCGTACAACTCCTGCAACCTGATCATCAAACAAGGCGGGGCAAAGTTGGTGACGGTGCCGGTAGATGAACACGGCATGGATGTATCGGCCATCGAACAACTGTGCCAAACCGCTCCGGTTCGGATGGTGTACGTGACGCCGCACCACCAGCATCCCACGACCGTGATCATGCCCGCCGAACGCCGCCTGAAACTGTTGCAACTGGCCCGGCAATACCGATTTTGCATCCTCGAAGATGACTACGACTTCGATTTTCATTACAACAGCAGTCCCATCCTGCCCCTGGCTTCGGCGGATGAAGGCCGGAATGTGGTGTATGTGGGTTCATTGAGCAAGGTGTTTTCACCTGCCCTTCGAATCGGCTATGTGGCGGCGCCGGCGGAGATCATCGAGGCCATGTCCAACCTGCGGCGTATCATAGACCGGCAGGGCGACAACCTGCTCGAAGCCGCTGTAGCCACGCTGTTTCGCGACGGGGAAATGCGGCGACATTTAAAAAAGGCGCAGAAGATTTATCACCGCCGCCGTGATTTGTTTTGCGAAATATTGAAAACCGAATTGGGCCATGCCATCGAATTTTCCACTCCCACGGGCGGACTGGCGGTTTGGGCGCGGTTTGATCCGAAATACCGCTTGCCGGAAATAGCCCGCGCAAGCCGCGAACGGGGTTTGTGGATTTCCGACGGACTGCATTACAGTCCGACGCTCAATGCCAACCGACTGGGCTTTGCCGCAGTCAACGAAGAAGAAATCGAGCGGGGTATGAAGATTTTGAAAGGCGTTTTGCGCTGAATAACTACAACAAATGGTGTTCCAGCGCCACTTTCACCATTTGGGCGGTATTTTTTACTTCAAATTTGGCGAGCAGGTTCTTGCGATGGCTGTCAACCGTCAGTGGACTGACGAACAATTGCGTAGCAATCTCCTGGTTGGTCAACCCTTCAGCGATCAGCGCCAGCACTTCTTTTTCCCGCGCTGTAAGCAGGGGGATGGGTGATGATTTGGCAGCGGGCGAGGTCATCACTTCGGTGACTTCCGCGCTCATAAACATGCGGCCGCGCCAGGCAGTAGTGATGCCTTCCTCGAGTTCTTCGCGGGTGGCGTTTTTCAACAGGTAGCCCGACGCGCCCGCCTCCAGCATACGGGTGATGTAACTGCGCTCCTTGAAGGTGCTGAGGCCGAGGATTTTCAGACCGGGTTTGGCTTTTTTCAACATGCTGCACAATTCAATGCCGTTCATATCGCCGAGGTTGATGTCGGTAAGCGCTACCTCGGCGTCGGAATGCAGCAAGGCTTCAAGGGCATGTTGGCCATCGGTGGCGGCGCCGGATATTTCAACAACAGCGGAACCTGCCAACAAAGACTGGATGCCTGCAATGACCATCGGATGGTCGTCAATAATGAAAGTGCGAATCATAGGACGGGTTTGATTTGATGCCACAAAAGTCCGTCGCACACCTGATCAGCCACAAGTTCAAAAGGTGTTCAATCTTTGTTCATTTATTCCAAACCGCCCCGACCATCCGGTCTGCCCCCGACAGATCGCGGCGCAACTCCACCTGTTCGAACCCTTTTTCGCGCAAAAGAATCGCCACATCGGGGGCATTAAACTCATTGCATTCAAAAAACAATCGTCCGCCGGGACGCAGTTTTTCCCGGGCGAAGTCGGCAATGGCGCGATAAAAAAGCAAAGGGTCGTCGTTTTCCACAAACAGGGCCAGGGCCGGTTCGTGAGCGGCCACGTGCTCGGGAACCAGGTGTTGTTCCGAATAAGGAATATACGGCGGGTTGCTCACCACGTAATCGAGCGCCGGGAAACTCGCCCAGCCACTGCGGTCAAGCGCATCGCCCGGCACCCACTGAACGGCGTCTGCACCCAACAAGCGGTCGGCGTTCTCGCGGGCGCAATCGAGGGCTTCCGGACTTTTTTCCCAGCCCAAAAGACGCAGGGCCGGGAATTTCTTTTTCAGGGTAATACCGATGCAGCCGCTTCCCGCTCCGATATCGAGCAAGGCCGGAGCGGGAAGGAGCGCAGCGTTGGTACGCAGGGTTTCCAGCACCCAGGCGACGAGTTCTTCCGTTTCCTGTCGGGGAATCAGCACGGCGGGATTGACCTTGAATTTTAATCCGAAAAAATCAGCCTCACCCAGGACGTATTGCAGTGGTTCGCCGCCCGCCAGTCGCGCCAAAATGGCGTCGAAACGCGCCGGATCGAAGGCACGACCGTGATCGAACGCATCTTCAAACACGATGCGTGTGATGGCACGCGCTTCTCCTTCGCCATAACGGGGCGTCAGTTGTTCCATTAACAGGCGACGGGCTTGTTCCGGCATGGCAGATTTATATTTCAATGGAAAAGACCGTACCGCAGGGTGTATTGTCATGCAGTTCGATCCTGCCGTCATGGGCTTTTACCACCTGTTTTACGATGTACAATCCCAGTCCGGTGCCGGTGTTGTTGCGCGTTTCTTCGTTGCCCATGCGGTAAAACTTGTCAAAAACCGTCTTTTTTTCCGCATCGGGAATGCCCTGGCCCTGGTCGGCGACGCTGAAATGGAATTTCCCACCTGCCCACCGTGCCGACAACTCAACGGGCGCGCTTTCGGGGGAGTATTTGACGGCATTTTCCAGTAAATTTTGCACCACTGCGCTCAAACCCAGTTTGTCGGCCTGCACCGGCGGCAGGTCGGGCGGGATGTTGAGCCGGAATACAGCTTCCGGGAACCTGATACGCAGACTGTCGGCGGCCTCCCTTGCCAGTGCGGCAAAGTCGAGCGGCTCGTGCATGGGCCGCCAGTTGTCTTCGAGGCGGGCGGCGAGCAGCAGACTTTCCACGAGGTTTTGCAGGCGGTCGGCGTCTTTGAGTCCGTTGGAGAGCAGTGTATCGCGTTGTGCCGCTTGCAATTCGCGCCTGCCCAGGGTTTCCAGCACCAGGCGCATGGAGGCGATGGGCGACTTGAGTTCGTGGGTAATGCTCAGCAAAAAGTTGCGTCGTTGCCGCGCGAGCGATACCTCCCGGCTTGCGCTGCGGCGTATCACCCACAGACCGAAGACCAGACAACCGGTAAAGAAAAAACCTTCGGCAAGCACCATGCGGTGACCGCTGTGCCAGGAACGTTCCGCCTTTTTATAATCGTCGGTAGCCTGGATAAACGCGTCATTTTCACCGGCATAACGCAGGGCGATCAATCGTTTTTCCCGTTCAAACACCCGATCGTTCTGCCGCCATAAATGCAGCGACCACCAGGCAAACGCCAGGATCATATACCCGATCACGAAGTGCGACAAAGTGGTGATGGACAAGCGACGCATGTAGGGATGAAGGATGAGGGATGAAGGATGAGGGATGAAGGATGAGGGATGAAGGATGAGGGAAAATGTTTATTTTTGGTGAATTAACTTTTATAAACAAATGAAGACATGAAAAGAAAGCAAACTCCTTTGAGTGAAAAAACATTCAAAATGGCTGTCAGGATAGTAAAATTGTGCAGGTATCTTGCAGAAAAAAAGAAAGAGATGGTTATTTCAAAGCAACTGCTTCGTGCCGGCACCAGTCCCGGCGCCATGGTTAGAGAAGCGGATAATGCTGAAAGCAATGCCGACTTTATCCATAAATTGGGGGTTGCGCAAAAAGAAACAAGCGAAGCGATGTACTGGCTCGAACTCCTTCAGGAAACCGGCTATTTATCCGGACCGGAATTTGAATCCATCTACCCCGACACCGAGGAGGTCATGCGACTGCTACGCTCCTCCATCTTAACCCAAAAAAGAAAAACACACCCCCGCCCCTAACTTCATCCCTCACCCTTCATCCTTCATCCCTCATCCTTCATCCCTCATCCTTCATACTTGTAGCACACGGTTACAAAATGAGCGAAAGGGCGCATAAACAGACACAATAATTTCAACCATATAACATGAAACCACACACTAAAACC
>JANRLZ010000030.1:0-2834 GCA_033762055.1 Saprospiraceae bacterium | reverse complement strand
GCGTTGCCCTCCTGTCCGCCTTCGCCGTCGTTGTCTTGTCCCAACAGGCTCAAACTCAGCGGGAAACCCAGTCCGTACTTGTTGCCCGGCATGGATTGCAGGGCAATGCTGTCGAGGTTGAGTTCGAAGTTTCCGAGTTTAATCTGGGGGAGGTTGAGGTTGTCGAAGGCCAGTACGCCGATTTCGAAAGTAGGCGTTCCGCCGTCAATGGTGTTGACTTTCAGGTGCTCGAAGTCAAGCCCCGGCAGGTTGAATTTTTTCAAACCGCCGTTTTCCGGTTCGGTGCCTTTGAGGTTGATACTGAGGGAACCGGTAAGGTCAATGGAAGCGCCCCATTTGCCGTATTCGTTTTTTGCCACGGTAATGGAAGATATTTCTTCAATATCTGCCGTGGCTACCCACATATCAATGTCAAGCCCCGGAATTTCTTCTATGCCGAACGATACATCGGCGCCATTTTCTCCCGCCGAAACGGTGCAGTTGTAGCCGATGGGGGTGCTTGAAATAGGCGTTGTCACCTTCCCTTTGATGCTGCCTTCCGTAAGGTTGGAGTTGTCAATTTTTATTTTCAGGTAGCTGATACCCAGGCCCAGGCCGGCCAGGTTGCCTTCCGAAGTTTTCAGCAATTCCTTGTTCAGTTCGAAGGTTCCGCTGATGCCCTGTTTATCCAGAAGCAGGTGGTTGAGCGCGAGGGTTACTTTCTGGTTGCCTTTTTTGAAGGGTTCGGGCAAAACGAGGGTCAAACCTTTCAGGTAAACACCTTTCCAGGTCTTGGGCTTGCCGGGGAATCCGGTGGCAAAACCTTCCGCATTTTCGGTGTCGGAAAAATCGAGCACCAGATCAGGGGTCTGATTGCCGTTGTTGGGGCGTTTGAATACAAAGTTTTTTGCCTGCGGCACGGCGAAATCGTGGCTGAGTTTGGTTTGGGCGATAAATTTGGTCAGACCCGCTGCGCCCTTCACTTTGAAGGCGGCGTTCAGTTTGGTATTGGCATCGGCGATGGGCTGTCCTTGTCCGTCGAGCGGGATGGCGCGTTCGCGGCTGAAAGTCAGGTTGCCGGCAACGCTCAATTCCTGAAAACCGGCGCAATCCAGGTTCAGGTACGTATCGGCGCCTTTGAGGAATTTCAGGTCGCAATGATCGGATAAAGCAATATTCATATCTTTAGCCAGGGTCAATGAGACGCTGTTCACGCCAAAACCCATGGGCTGCAACTGGATGCCTTTTTGGGCAAAACACAGGTAGTCTCCGC
This sequence comes from Saprospiraceae bacterium, assembly GCA_033762055.1. GTDB lineage: Bacteria > Bacteroidota > Bacteroidia > Chitinophagales > Saprospiraceae > M3007. The sequence continues at coordinate 1,582 of JANRLZ010000030.1, read as the reverse complement.
TGATGGACTCCGGAATTTCGGTCCCATACACGGCGTTCAAAAATGCGCCGGTGGGTTTGAAAATGAGGCCGACAATGGCCACATTGCCCTTGGCATTATCAAAACCGAGCGGCAAGCCTTTTTCCGAAACGCCGTCCATTTTGGAAACCAAACGGTTCAGTTCATTCACCTTCTGCTCGATTTGTTTCAGGGTTGCGCTCGGCAAATCAATGGAGCCGGCTTCCGTGTTGGCCAGCGCCGCATCGTAGAGATTGGCGGCGTCCACGACTGCCGTGATCTTTGAATCGCCGAATGCTTCTTTTTTGGCATTGAGTTTAATCTGGCTGAATTCCACTTTCACCACGGTTTTCAGGAAATCAATTTTCACATTTCCCGTGCCGGTGTAACCCGAGCCATTGAAGCTCATCTGCACATTTTTCACTGTAAAATGGCCGATTTTGAACTCGGTATTTGCCGGCAATCCGGTAGCCAGTACCTGATCGGCCGGTTGTTGGGCGGTAGCATCGCTGTTGCAAGCGTACTGGAATTGGGGGCCGTCGTTGGGGTCGTCGTTGGTGATGCCGCCCGGTCCGCCAATCCCGCCGCCGTTTGTGCCGCCGTAGATAAAGGTGGTTACCGCGCTGCGACCGTCGTTTTTAAATTTCAGGTTACCCTGTGGGTCATAGGCTTGTACCCGTACGGCATATTTGTGACCGGGGGTCAGGGGCGGTTCGGCTGTGGTAAGCGGATACCCCAGCGTAATGAGGTATTCTTTCTGGAAAAATGGCGGAAAGCCCCTATCGAACGCATCGTTCGGGTTGGCCAGTCCATTGGCCGTCATATCCATCATCAGCAGGCGGTAGCGCGTTACGCCGCCGAGGCCCGAAGGCGTCCAGCCAATGTTGAGGAACTGCGGATTCAGCACCTGGACCTGCGCCGCGTCGGCGGGTTGAATGACGACCGGCGGGTCGTACCAGGTGACATTGAAGGGCGCGCAACCCGGGCCTTCCTGCGAAAGCCTGGTTTCCGAGCTGAAATCATAGGCCCGGATGCAGAAGTCGTACAATCCTTCGGGCAGGGTTTCGGTGCGGATAATTTGCTGCACGCTTACCCCCTGAATATCGAGGTTTTGCAGGGAAAGTCCCATGTTGAGCGACTGCAACTGCGCGCCGGTGAGTACCCTGGTTTCCAAAGGCCCCAGGGTCAATGGCGTGGAAGGCCGGTAGCCCGGTTTAAGGGTGGCGGTAATACCGTTTTGCCCGCGTACGGAAGGTACCAGCCTTAATTGCAAAAACGTCGGGCTGGTATTGACCAGCGTGACGATGATTTGGCCGCGCATCGCGGCGTAGTCTTCCAGATGTACAGGGTAAGGCGGCGCCAGGGCGACATTTACTTGTACGGGCTGCCCAAAAACAGTGGCAGCCCATACAAGCAAGCCAAACAGGAAGGTGGTTTTCAAAAATTTCGAGACCATGTCGAAACAGATTTAGGTGTGAATGAAAATCTGCGACAAAGGTCATTTACCCACCAAAAGCCGATGTTTAAGCGGTTTCCAAGAAAGATAAAAAAAGATAAAAGGATGAGGGATGAGGGATGAGGGATG
>JANRLZ010000029.1:0-4495 GCA_033762055.1 Saprospiraceae bacterium | reverse complement strand
GCTGGGCATCGAGGGCCGTTTCATTGTATTAGAGCGTCTGAAAAAAGTACTCCGGCAGGGTAAATGTTGAAAAATAAGTTCCATTATTTTTCCGGAATGCCCGGCTAAATTTGTCCATAAATCGCTTTTGCCCGCCAAATGCCTGTAAAAGGCAGTATAAACCACCATTTCTCCTTGTTTTAATTGCCGCCGCCCACCAGTCGGATGGGCGAACGGGGAGGTTATGGGGAAATTTGAATGTAATTAGCCGTTTTCAGCAGGTTATTTCCAGAACAAACGCCGGAAAGAGTGCCGAAAAGTGTACTATTTTCTCTTCTGTTGGCCCCTGTACGTTTGCAACGACGATTCACAAAGGCTTTATCATCGAATTGATATACTCATGACAATCACGCACACGACAGCAGGCGCAGCCCGGATCTATCCGGCCGGTCGAGCGCCTGGCAAAGATGGGTTCGGGAATAAAAACGGGGATTTGTGCAAGCGAAACGGAAATCTGTCCATCGTTTGCAGGGTCCCGGCAGTCACACTTTTGTAACCATAAATTTTTCACACACAAAATACTATTCTCACCATGTTCAACAACCTTACTACCTCGCTTTGGCGACCGCTTCAGTATGGGCGGGCGCTGTTTTTAACCCTTCTTTTACTCTTTTGCATATCGGCTGTTGTTCAGGCCCAACGTGCCCCACGACCCAGTTTGAACGATCCTGCACTTTGGGGCGATGCGAACAAGAGGGCGACTTTGCGCGATTTGATTCTCGAATGGATTACTGAACCGATGAATACCCAGCATGGTGTAGAATTTGCGACTATTCACAATACACGCAACTTTTTGCCCTGGCACCGGATCCATATCCGCGAACTGGAAGATTTTATCAATGAAGTAAATCCCGATCTGCTTCAACCCAGCGGTTTGTTGCCCTTTTACAATCCCATCAACCCGATGCCGGCAGAGTTTGTGGATCAGGTGGCTGATTTTATCCCCGCAAACTTGCAATTCCCAATGAATCCAAACCCCAACCATCCCGACAATTTTGTGCTGTGCGCATCCCAAAATAGCAATGCCGGCGCATTTAGCAATCGTCTGGAAAACAATTATCACAATGGTGGACACATCGCGATGGGTGGCACAATGGTCGTTGGTGATCCTACCAACGCTGCTGCCTGCGCCATTTTCTGGCCCTGGCATGCCTGGGTGGATGAAAAGTGGTTTCAATGGGAATGCCAGTGCAACAATGTTTTTAACATGGATACGCCGGCGGAACTCATCATTTCACAAAACACCACCTGGGGCACCAACCGGAGTGTACGCGGGGTGGTTGAAATCAACAGCGGCGCTACTTTGACCATCAATGCCGGTGCGGTGATTCGTTTTGCGCCCTCGGAATACAATGGTTGTGTCACGAAAGTGGTGGTAAAGCCGGGCGGCAGACTTATCGTTGACAATGCTACGCTCACGGGTCTGGACGAATTTGGCACCGGTGGCGACGGCGGCACGGGGATTCACTACTTCTCGAGCTGGGAAGGTATCGAGGTACAGGGTACCGGCACTGCGTCCATTGGTGCGCAAGGGCGTATCACGGTGCGAAACGGCTCAATCATCGAGCATACATCCACTGCTGTTGAAGCCAAAGACGGCGGCCTGGTATTTATTGACGGCGCCAAATTTCTCAACAACCGTTATGACATCGTGATTGGCGACCATAAATTCACCTATCTGGGCTATGTGCGCAATTGTGAAATGATCAATGATATGGTGTTGAGAGATATTTCCTGGACATCTTCGCCCGTAGGCGGCGTACCCGTCGAACACCATTTCAACCACCACGATTCGCACAGCAGCGAGGTGCATATCACGGCGGGCAACGGCAATGTCGGACTGAAGGGTTTAAGCGTGAATAATTGCAAGATTGAAAATCCTTTTAAAGATCCGCATGGCAACTACCTGAGCATCGGCATTAAAACCAACAATGCCCGCTTGTCGGTCAGAGGCAGCACCATCAAAGAACAGACCCAGGGTATCATGGGCGCCAATTCAATTCCGGGGCCTGGACGAAACATTGCCGTTAGTACAAGCACTTTCGACAAAAACTATGTGGGTATTTATATGAAAGCCGTGGATCATTCATCCATAAACAATGGATGCAGTTTCTTGATCCCCAACGATGTTCCTGCAGGTTTTACGCCTTCCGGTATCATTTCTGACGGGTCTTCTGCGCTGACCATCGCCGATAATGACTTTTCGAGTGTTGATCTCGGCGGAACGATGACCAATTACGGCAGTATCCTGATGAACACTTCCGGCAATTTTGCCAGCGTGGAAAAAAGAAACAAATTCACCGGTCTTAGCATCGGCAGCCAAACCCAGGGCAGCAACAGCAACCTGCAAATCCGCTGCAATGACTTCAATAGTTTTGCTTTTGGTATTGCTGTAGCCGACGGCAGCCTGGCCAACCAGGGTGAATGCAACGGAACGACTACGGCTCCAGCCGGTAATGTGTGGGATAATCTGGGTACGTGCATCGATGATGAAAGCCAGATTGTAGTAATGTCGGGCGCCGCCGGGTTTACCTATCGCGCACACAACAACCGCATCCCGGAGTGCGTCAGCCCGGACGTCACCGTACAAAACTGTGCGATTGCCGCTATCGAAACCTCCTGCGACGACCCCGACCCCTGCAATGGTCTGCCACGCCCCTGTCCGAAAGAGATTGTGATTGCCGACCTGGAATCGCAGAAAATAGGACAGGATCTGGAGGGCGTCAATGCCCTGACCAGAAGGCAGCAGTACGTGATGCAGGATGAAATCAATCGTATCCTGGATGAAAATGGCGAGACCGGTCTGAGCGACGCCGTCAACTTCGTTGCTGCGGTTGAACCCAATACATCGGTGTATCCGGTCAACAAGGCTGCGTTGTTGTTGCAGCAAAGTGAAGACGGAATTATGGCTGCCGGAACCTCCGCCGCCATCAACAGCCTGTCGGGACTTGATCCGAACAAGGCTTGGTTGCAACTGCAATACAACCTGCTCGATACCGATCGCGATTATAATGCACTGTCGGCTGCCGAACTGAATTTTGTAGAAACAGAAGTTGGCCAACCTACCCGCTCCGGCGCTTTCGCCCGCGCGTTTTATCAGGTGGCTTACGGCAAACATGTCGGCGCCGAAATCCTTCCTGTAGGAGGCGGCGATCGGGGTGAACAACCGACTGAATCTACAACGAACGCTTTTGTCAACGCACTGACCATCGCCCCCAACCCGGCGAATGAATGGGTGTTGGCTACTTTCGATGCACCGCTTTCTACACACCGTTCCATGCTGGTGTTGTGCGACCTGAATGGCCGCAACGTACGCGAACTGAATATTTCCGAGATCCACGGCCCCACGCAATTGTCCATCCCGCTGGACGGACTCGCTGAAGGCATCTACGTCCTCCGCCTGCACCTGAACGGACAGTTCAGCGGCGTGCAAAAAGTCGTGGTGATGCACTAACCTGATCAGGCAAAGCGGCTGCCGACGAGGCATCTGACTGGTTCTCGCTTGCTTTCCCGTTCAGGGGAAGCCTGGCAGCCGCTTGCCTGTTCCAGATAAAATACCCTCCAACAGGGGAGGAGTTATGTTCCCCTGCATTTTCCTAATTTTTTAATTTTTTTCATCATGTTTAAAAAAATGACCACAAAGTCTGTCAACGCGATTTTAGCAAGCCTGTGCTTTTTACTTGCGGCCACGCTGGTCTTTAATGCCTGTCAGAAGGATGACACCGTGCCGGCTGATCCGGTAATGCATGCGTTTTCATCCAAAAAGAACATTTTGGGTTTATCCGCTGAAAATCAAAAACAAATGTGGTTGCAGCGCCTCGAAATGTATCATGCAAACCTGGACTTGAATGATGCGCAGAAACAACTGGTAACTGCCCTCATTGAAGATATCCAGTCATTGGAAGATGACAAGTTTTACTTGTCGGACGCAATCAAACGCGATGCCGTCGCTTTGGCTCAAATCATGCCTGAAACGGACTTCGTCAATCTGTTTACACTCGACAACCTTTCGCCCAACTTGCCGGTTCTGGTAAAAAGCGGGGCTGTATGTGTGGAATGTATTACAGATATTCAACAATATGTCCACGTTGAAAATACAACGGCCGGGCAAACGGCCAACGACCGGGCGCACGATTGCGATTGCAGATGGACCTGTTCGCAACAGGCATCGCACATGCTTTGTGATGGAGGCGATGCGGTTGTTCTGCCTACCTGCAATGGAAGTACGCCAACAGGCTGTTGTAATGCAACAGGTGGATGCGGTTTGTTTGGCTTACAAACTTGCGATGGTCTCGCAATTTGTCCGGAAGACATTTAGTGGTGAACCAACTTAGTATCTAAAAAATTGGCGGCTGCTTTTAGTGTCTGTTTTCGTTGTTTGTCGGTTATAATGTACCCGCATTACGCCCTCCAAACGCCTCAACAACCCCTAAAATCATCTCACCCATTTTTTAGA
>JANRLZ010000028.1:0-18573 GCA_033762055.1 Saprospiraceae bacterium | reverse complement strand
GTCCTTGCCCGCCCAGGTGGGTCGGCCACACCTTTGCTTCCGGCAAAGCGGAACAACCCTTGTTCCCGGTTTGTCAAGCCTTATTTTCTCTCACCTTTTTAACATTTTCAACATGAAAAAACTGATCTTTCTCAACTGCGTGCTGGCCCTGGCCCTCATTTTCTCCTACTGCAGCAAATCGGAAGTTGCACCCGAACTAAACCTGCCGGCAAGCGATCAAACGGCCGACAATCGCGGCGTGTGTACACTGACACACACTGGCTTGTCAAACACGGCCACCATCACACTCTGCGGCACCAACACAAACGCCAACAACTGTGTGGATTGCCTTGGAAATGCTGTGCAAGGTGTGGAAGTGACTACCGTGGCAGGCCTCAACCTGACGCTGAACACGCCCATAACCTTTTCCGTACGTACCAACCAGTTAACGGTAGTCAATCTCACCGCCGGCACCAACAGCACAGGCGCTATTCAAATCCCGGCCGGCGGTTGCCGCCGCTTCCGCATTGACGACAACTGCAATATTGCAGCGTTGTAAGCGTCTGAAAACCAACAAATAAGAAGCAAAAACTACTTAACCGGACAACATTGAAGCAGGTTGTTTTTCCAGAAAAAACGCCTGCTTCAATTTGTCTAAAAAATTTCCAACACATGAAAAAGCACCAACTTCTCATTGCGCTTTTTACCCTTTCTCTGGGTATTTCTCTCGCAACCCATTATGCCTGTAAAAAGGAATCACCGTTGGTTGAAATCGCGAATCAAGCAGTTCCACAAGTTACGGAAGACAGGAATGAATGTGAAAATTGCCCCGGTACGCAGGGAAGCCTCAATATTTTTACAAAGATTCAATATGGTGCGCATGGCAATCCTTCGCTTCAGCTTTGCGGGTTTGCAAAGGATGGAGATTGTCCCACTCCATTGTGCGGGGGGCTTGGAGATGTGAAAGGTCCTATTTCAATTAACACGCCTCATTCTGATGCCGATCCGGTTTATGAATACCATGCCTGTCGCCCGCTTTGTGGTCATGCGCTTCCTTTCCGGTTCTTCGTAACCAACACAGTCGGCTCACAGCAGGATTTTCAATTCGGATTATTGCTGCGTACTTCGAATAATCAACTTTGCCAAAGTACATTGTACAGTACGATCCCTGGTGGCGCTACCAAGGCTTATCTCATTTATGAAACCGCCAATGGAAGTTGCGCTATTTCCGAGCAGGGGTGTAATTCCACAGAATAAAGCAATGCCTTGCTGCATACTCACAGATCGGTTAATTGATTGATGTGCAGTGGTTTTCAGGAAGAAAATTCCCGACACACTCTTAAAGCAAAAACTACTTAACCGGACAACATTGAAGCAGGTTGTTTTTCCAGAAAAAACGTCTGCTTCAATTTGTCCAAATCAACCGTTTAAAATGAAATTCAATATTGTCCTCTGCTTAATCGGGCTGTTCCATTTTAGCCTGCATGCTCAACAACATTTACTATGCGGGACGGGCCCTAACCCGCCGGAGCCGGCCTCAAGTTTCAGCGCAAACTGCAACAATTCGTTCGCCAGTTTTCTGACTAATCATGCCGATGATATGGTACCTCAGGGGATTGGCAGAAAACTTCGCATCAGAACAAATGTGATTTTTGTCCAGAACGAAAATGGAGAAGGGAACTTTTCCACGTCAAACCCGGCTCACATGTCCTTCTTTGAAAGGATATTCGCTGATGCAAATCAAAGACTGGAGAACCTGGTGCAGGAAAATTGCCAATGTTCTGTACAACCTGTACATTACAATAATATTCACCTTGAATATGTGCCCAACTACATTGAAATCCGGGACAACCTTGCCTGGGATCACTCCAATGATAACGATCCGGCAAAAGGCACGGTGTGGGTTAACAGTTTTGACAAACCCTATCTCAATTATATCAATACCCTGGCCCAGCAAACGCCGGGTTATGAAGATGGGTTTAATGTGATTATCACAACCGACGGGCCTTTTTTCAACGAATATGTTTACAACAATCCCGAAAACAAACCTTTATGGGAACTGGGTTATGATGATGGCCAGTATAACGGGGTTGCCTACTCTGCTTTCCCGACCTATGACCTGTCGCACCCCGCTATGTGGCATTATCCGGACATGTATTTAATCTACATCAATGGATACGATCATCTTGGCGGTGAGTGGTGGCTGGAAACATCTGAAATACCACACAATGCCGGCGGTTTTCTGCACGAGTATGGTCACTATTTCAATCTGAGTCACGTTTCATGTTCGCAAAACATTATGAAACCGTCTTCCAACATTGACCGTTCATTTTCAGGTTGTCAGGTTCGTGAAATGTATCAGACCTTGATGACAAAAAACCTGAGAAAATATGTAATTTGCGAGGACAAGCTGGATTTTGACATCGAAGTGAATACCGATGAAACCTGGCGGATAAATACGCGTATTTTTGGGGATATTGTGGTCAAAAACGGCGCTACCCTGACCATTACCTGCGAGGTGCACATGTCGCCAAAAGGAAGAATACGGGTTGAAAGAGGGGGAGAATTGATCGTGGATGGCGGGTTAATTACAGGCGACTGTACCGACAACTGGAAAGGCATTGTTGTCGAAGGCGACGTGCCGGGTCATCAGGCGCTGTCAGGAAAAGTTGTATTGAAAAACAGCGCAATCATTGAGCATGCAAGGGATGCTATTTCAATGAATCCGGATCACCTTCCCTGGGACGATGGCGATCAACAAAATTTTTATGGCGGATTGGTTGAAGCTGAAAACAGCACCATCCGTGATTGTGTTCGTGGCGTAGAATTTATGAAATATGGCCGGGGCGGGATCAAAGACCAAAGTTGGTTCCATCATGTTAATTTTGAAAACCTGCAACACGAAGGAGTAACGATCTGGGCAAATGATGGGGTCACTTTTGACCATTGCACCTTCAGCAAAATAACCAAAAAGGGCATCCTTGCCTATGATTGCGAAGTCATCGTTCGGGAAGACAACACTTTTGAGGAGCAACCCATTGGAGTAGATGTGATTACAACCTATCCGATCATTTTTTCCCCAAAAATCGGAGTGAAAGGTTTTGACGGCAATACTTTTCTTTGTCAGGACGCGGGCGTAAACATTCAATCCGGCGGCAACGTTGAACCGCTTAATATTTTCAACAATGTTTTTACAGGGGGCAACAATGGAATCCGCCAAAACGGGAACAGCCTGCTTCATGTCGAAAATAACAGCCTTTCCGGTCATCTTACATCGGTTGAACTTTATGACGGCGGCACACAATTCAGCCATGTGAACAGCAATGAAATACAATCTTCCTTCCTCGGAGCGCACTCGGTATTGCCCAACTCAGGCCTTCGATATCTCGACAACTGTTTTTCTTCCAATCAGTTGGTGGATATATTTGTATCTGATGGAGATATTTTCCCGTGGCAAGGTAATCCGACGCTCGCAGCGGGCAACTGTTTTACCAAAAACGGCATTCCTGAAGTAGACAACGACGCAGGAACCGGCAATGTTACCTATTTTGTCAAGACGGGTACGCCAAACTCTTCCTGCAAGTTTCCGGTTAATTTGAACAATGTCGCGTTGGTAACCAATGCCGACAATGAGAACGCAACAGATTGTGGGCCACAACTTACGGATGAAGGCGAGGAATACTATTGCGACTTTAATGAGGATCTTCCCATTGCACAATTGCGGCAGCAGCGAGTGATAATGTTGCAGGATCTCGCTTCGTATGGATCAGATAATGAATCCCTTGCTGCGAAAACACTGGAACGGTGCATTGAGACGCTTGAATCAATTATTGGACAAAAAATGCTTGATCCGGCATCGGAAGACCCGCATGCAGGCAAAGAATTCGCCATCAGTTTTTACAATTCCGCTTTCATGGATTTTAAAGACAAGACAAGCGCTTATGGTATCATGGTGCATTATGGTGAACTGGCTCGGGCAAACGCCTTCCTGAACACACTGAATACACAAACCCAGGATCAGTCTGACTTTGTAGTCGTCCAACAGATCAACCTCGCATACCTTGCGCATCCGGCAGATTATGAACTCTCCGAGGTAGACAGAAATTATCTTTACACTGTTGGTACTTCGGATGGCGCTTTCAACGGGTATGCCCGAGCGCTTTATGAAGTATTGACCGGAGAGCGGATCAAGGTAGAAATACCGGAAGTTGATAGCCAGGAACGGAACAATACGGGGACTACAATGGCAACGACCCCGTTGATTTCAGTATATCCCAATCCTTCGGGCAATGGGGTATTTAATCTGCAAATCGGTCATTTGTCTCAAAATACTACTTACAATGTCATGGTGAACGACGCTACAGGCAGATTACGGCACACCGCCAGCATTAGCAAGGAGGGTACCTACAGCCTTGGTAATGAGCAAATGCCTTCCGGTCTCTATTTTTTGACCATTCGTGACGATTCAAACCATACCTTGTTTCAATCAAAACTGATTGTACTTTAACGCATACATCCGCTGCAGGTGGCATGAAAATGCCACCTGCAGCACACATTTCCCGCCATGAAACACTATATTTTTATGCTGTTTCTTCTTCCTGCCTGCAACATTTTTTGCCAGCCCTGGTATTCAAAAATGATTGACCCGTTTGACGGGAAGCAGGAATTTGCGACCATCCTTCAACCTGATCATGACACTCTCCTGATCCGGGTAAGTACCGTCTGCGATTTGAATTCGAATAACCAGTGCTCTATTATCGGAAAATATAACACGACTGATGGACAGTTCTCGGATATTCAAAGGTTTGAAAATATACAAACCGGTAGAAAATGCCTGATTGTACATAACGACAAACTCCTGCTATCTTCTGAAGAAAGCCCGACTTTTGATAAAATAACCCTTAGCAGTATATCAAAATTTACCTTACAATACGATACAACTATCCCGCTCAAAATCACCGACGACAGATATTTCAGTTACACTATAAAAAAAGCCATTGAATTCAATAATAAATTTTTTATTGGATGTCAGGCGCTGGACAATCAAACCTATATCAATTATCCCGGCTGGCAAAATTATCAGGAGAATGCTGTTTTCTTTGTTCTGGATGAGCACCTTCAAACCGATACCATATTGATTCTTCCGCCTTCTTCCGGCGCTCATTTAAGGATCGAGGACATCGCCACAGGCCCGGATTCGATTCTCTATGTGTCATTTTTTGAAAAATACCTCCAATCGGATGTTCCTGCGCCCTATCTTGAAATCAGAAAAGTCTTGTACGGTTATGACCGACATTTTAACAGGGTTTTTCAGTGGACAGGGCCCAATCTCGACTTTCAGGAATCCTGGGCCTGCCTGGCAATCGGCCCGGATTCAATTATCTACATAAATCACAAACGTGACTTTCGCAGTTATTTGCTGGCGATGAAACCGGATGGCGCGGTACAATGGGAATGCCTGCTCGACACTACCATTGGCTGGAATTTGTATAATATTCGCCGCTTGAAAGTTGCGGATAACGGGGATATTATCGGCGCCGGTATCATTTCCTCGGTTACGGATGAACTGGGTGAATCTGGTTTTTTGTTTCGCGTTTCGCCTCAAGGACAATTGAAATGGAAAAGAGCCATCAGAGTGAACAAAGGTTTCGACCCCACAATACCCCAGATATTTCCTTATGAAACAGGCCTGGAAGATTTGACGGAACTGGCAAACGGCGATTTGATTGCGGTTGGCGATGTCCGAAAATATGTCGGTAATTCCCTCCCTGATGGCCCTTATAACTATGATATTTGGGTAGTTCGAACCAGTGGCGAGGGTTGTTTGTGGGAAGACTGCGCTTATATACAAGATATTGTAACCAAAGATAATTACCAGACCGTCGTTACTCCGCTCAATGAATGGGTGGTGGATTGGATACATCCCACCCCGGGCTGGCCTGCAGAGATACGAAAATACACCTTTTCTGCGGACTCTGTCCTTAAAGACGGAAAATATTACCGCGAACTCATTTATTCCAAAAATATGAGTGGCGGGCCGTGGATACCGGAAGGTGTGTTTTTTCGGGAAGAAAACGGGCGGACGTATAAGTGGCTGGGCAACAACACAGAACAGCGCATTTATGACTTCAATTTTGGTGTGGGTGATTCGTTGCCCGGAGCGGATATGAACCAGGCCACCCGCTACGTCACTCAGGTGGGTTCGATGCAATTGCTGGACCAAATTCCGAGAAAATTCATTGAACTCAACAGTGATTGCGGTGTAACCCGATGGGTTGAAGGAATAGGGGAAGTGGAGGATTTTTTGTATTCAGCGGTATTTTGTTCGCTCTGGGATGGCATGCCAATGCACATCCGCTGTTTCAATACCAATGGTCAGCTGATCTACCAACGGCCGGATATCAGCGGTTGTTACACAAGCAGTAACAAGGAGATGGAACTTACGGTTGCCCGTGTTTATCCCAATCCGGGTTCCGACTTCCTTATCTTTGAAACAGCCAACGAAACGCCAATTACCAGTCTTGTTATTTATAACAGTTTTGGCGAAAAAGTATTAAGTATGAATCACCCCTTGCCTCAAAATAATGGATTGGATGTTTCGATATTGCCACCCGGATTTTACACGGGCGAGGTATATTTTACAGCAAAAAAAACGGGTGTGTTTAAATTTGTTATACAAAGATAAAGGATGCCGACAGCGCAACAGCATGCATGCAAAAAGAATGTCACGTACCAAAAAACAGCGCCGCTGCGATCTTACTCGCAGCGGCGCCAACGCTTTTAGCAACACTTGCATCTACGTTTCATTCCTTTTACTTTGCGCTCATTGTCACGCGGACTTTGGCTTCATCCAGGGTGGTTTCATACACCAGTTTTTCTTTCGTCAATTCTACCACGTCGCCGATGGTAACCTCTGTGTCGTCGGTAAGTGCGAGTTTTTTGCCGTCTTCGCTGATGCTCCAGGCGCCTACCGAGCTTTGCGGGTCATTGGCATCGCATTTTGCCGCACCCTCATCTACTTTAAAACTTTGATCCGCCTGAAAACTGAAACAATTGTCGGCCAGGCAATCTTCAACAGGTACCGACACCCAGAGTTCGGCGCCGGGTTCATAGCCTTCCAGCAGGATAACTTGCCAGCAAGTGCCGGCGGTCAGCATCTCGGTGGGCGTGAGTTTTTCTTTTTTACATCCTACGGCGGCTAATACGCATACAAGCAGGGCAAAGACGACAGTTTTACGTGCGTTTTTCATCTTAAAATTGTGTTTAAATGTGTAGTAAATAGTGGTGAAACCGGGTTGAACCCATCCAACAGACACAAAACTGCACGGAGGGCTGCATCGAAAAAACAAGCGGCGTATGAACGACGGAAATCTCCCTACGAACAACATGAACCGCAGCCGAACACCACGCACCGGAAACTTGGGGGTATGGCGGTTCAATTTTTGAGCCGGTCTGATTGTTGAAAATCAAACCGGTCTAATCTTGTAAATCGCAAGAATCACATAAATAAAGGTGAAAATTACCCGCGCCGCCTTTTTGCCCAGAAATACAAAGGGAAACCCAGACCGACGATTGCCAGACCGGGCACGGTAAACTGCGGTTTGGTGAAAAGCAGATTCACAGTAAACAACAACGCCAGCAAAATATACAAAGCCGGCAATACCGGATATCCAAAGGCCTTGTAGGGCCGCTCTATTTCCGGGCGTTTTTTGCGCAGGATATATATGCCCGCCACGGTCAGGATGTAAAACAGCATGACGGCAAACATCACATAATCAAGCAAGTCGCCGTATTTGCCGGAAAGGCACAACACCGAACACCAGGCAAACTGTACCCAAAGGGCAAAACCCGGTACACCGTTGGCGTTCAGGTCTTTCATTTTGTCAAAAAACAGCCCGTCGGCAGCCATAGACTGGTACAGCCGCGAGCCGGAAAGCACCAGTCCGTTGTTGCAACCAAACGTGGAAATCATGATGATCACGGCCATCAATATGCCGCCGGTCATGCCCAGCATGGCCGTCAGCGCGGCCGTGCCGACCCGATCCTGGGTGGCATGCTGGATGCCTTTTGCCATTACATCGGCGCCGGCTGCATCACCCCAGAATGGCAGGATACACAAATAGGCGAGGTTGGCCAGCATGTACAATACCGTGACGCCGATAACGCCAAAGGCCAAAGCCAGGGGGACGTTGCGTTTCGGGTTTTCAATTTCGCCGGCAATAAAGGTCACGTTGTTCCAGGCGTCGCTGCTGAACAACGAACCTACCATCGCTACACCGAGCGCCGATCCGATGGCCAGCCAGCCTATCGGCCCGCCGTTGGATTGATCAAAAAAATGATCAAAATTCAGGGTTGCAATCTCCGGATTTCGGAAAATCAGCAGTCCCAAAATAATCAGCAAACCCAGCGAAAGAGCCTTCGCTACGGTGAGCGTATCCTGTACAAACGCGCCTGTTCGCAACCCGCGGGTGTTCAGCCAGGTCAACACCAGCAAGGAAACAATGGCCAGCAACTGCGCTGCGGAAATGCGGACAAAACCGAGATCGGCCAGGATATTATCGGGCCCAACGGCAGGAATCAGCACGCCGGTAAATTTGGCAAACGCCACCGCCACCGCCGCAATCGTACCGCTTTGAATAACGGCAAACATGGCCCAACCAAACAAAAAAGCCACCATTTCGCCATACATCTCCTTGAGATACTGGTACTGTCCGCCACTTTTTGGAAACATACCGGCCAGTTCGCCGTACGACAAGGCCGCAATCAGGGTCATCACGCCGGTAATGGCCCAGGCCAACAGCAAGAGGAATGGACTGCCCAATACCCGGGCCATGTCGGCACTGACGATAAAAATACCGGAACCGATCATGCTGCCCGCCACGATGTAGGTGGCGGTGGAAAGTTTGACTTTTACGGGGGAAGGGGTAGAAGATGACGACATAGGCGTTAGAGGTGCAAAAAATATCGGCCAAAGGTAGCGCAGAACCCGACTTTTCAAAATGACAAAGGTTTTTGACCTTTGCCTCGCCTGCGCCAATTTCTCAACTGTCCATGAAAGTCCATTTCTACCTTCGTTATGCCACCCGATTCGGGGAATCATTCTCACTCTGCCTGCCCGACAACCGGCGTTTGCCACTCGAATATGTGAGCGACGATCTTTGGCATGTCAACCTCAATATTGACCCCAAACAGGACCCGGAGGGTTTGTCCTACGCCTACGAATTTCATACCACCGACGGACTCATCAAGCCCGAAGCCGATCCGCAGCGCCGGCTCAACTGGCAAAAATCGGATCGCGACCTGGTGGTCTACGATTATTTCAATCCGCTGGGGGTGTTGGAAAATGTATTTACTACCCAGCCATTCCGACCGCGCAGCAACGAGGCGCCTGCCTCGGAAAAATCCTCGGCCTTCACGCACATTTTCCGGGTTAAAGCGCCCATGCTGGAAGCCGATCACTGTGTGTGTCTGCTCGGGCATGGCAAGGGACTCCGCAACTGGGATACGGCTGCGCCGATTTTATTGAAAAACAAGGGAGCATGGTGGGAAACCCGGCTTGATCTGAGCGGCGAGGAATTTCCATTAGGGTACAAATACGGTGTCTGGAATACCCGCAGCAACAAGTTTTTGGGTTTTGAAGAAGGCGGAAACCGGGCGATTTACCCGCCGGTGGCGCAGGGTAGCACCATTTTGCACGACAATTTTGCCCGCTTCCCGCTCAAAGCCTGGAAGGGTGCGGGCGTTGCCATTCCGGTATTCAGTTTGCGCAGTCACAACAGCTGGGGCGTGGGCGAATTCACCGACCTCCATCTGCTGGCCGACTGGGGTAAATCGGTCGGATTGAAATTATTACAACTGCTGCCCATCAACGACACCTCGGCCACGCATACCTGGAAAGACTCGTACCCTTACGCGGCTATTTCGGCATTCGCGCTTCACCCCCTTTATTTGAATGTTGAAAAAGTTGCGGGCGAAAAACACGCTGCGTTGTTGAAACCCTATCGAAAAAAACAAAAGGCCCTCAACGCCCTCGAAGCGGTGGACTACGAGGCGGTGCTGCAAACCAAATGGGATATTCTGCGCCAACTCTACGACCTGCAAAAAACCGATTGGGCTACTGATCCGGCCTATCAGGTGTATTTTGAAGAAAACCGGCACTGGCTGGCCCCTTATGCCGCTTTTTGCTGCTTGCGCGATCTGCATGGCACTTCCGACTTTGCCCAGTGGGGCTCCTATGCCCGCTTCGATTCCCCCGAAACCCAACAACTCCTTCAACCCGGAAATGCGGTCAAAATCAAGACAGCCAAAACCAAAGCGGCTGCCCATGCCGACCAGATCGGGTTGCATTTATTTGTGCAATGGCATTTGCACCTGCAACTAAAGGAGGCGGTGGATTACGCGCATTCGTTGGGGTTGTCGTTGAAAGGCGATATTCCCATCGGCATTTACCGTTTTTCCTGCGATGCCTGGGTGGCGCCCGAACTCTACAACATGAATGCCCAGGCTGGTGCGCCGCCCGATGATTTTGCCGAAAAAGGGCAAAACTGGGGCTTCCCTACCTACAACTGGCCCCAAATGAAAGCCGACGGATTCGAATGGTGGAAACAACGTTTCGCCCAGATGAGCCTGTATTTCGATGCTTTCCGGATTGACCATATTCTCGGTTTTTTCCGGATTTGGAGCATACCGATGGATGCAGTTGAAGGCATCCTGGGGCAGTTTATGCCCGCCATCCCGGTCACGGAAGCCGAGCTGCGGCAGGCAGGGGTCGGTTTTGATTACCATGGCCTGTGCCGCCCGTACATCACAGAAGAAATTTTGCACGAGTTATTTGGCAGCAATGCCGCTCAGGTCGCCGAACAATTCCTCGATGCCCGCCCCGACGGTCGTTATGATTTTAAACCGGCTTTCGATACCCAGCGCAAAATCAAAGCCTGGATGAAGAGCCAGCCGCCCAACGATTTTATCGGCGCTGTACGCGATGGTTTGTACGACCTGATTTCGAATGTCATTCTTCTCGATTTACAAAACAAACGCCCCGATGCGCCGGGCTGGGAAGGCGCTTTCCGTTTTGGGATTGAAAAAACAAGTTCGTTCCGGTATTTACCCGAAGGCGTGAAAGGCGCGCTTAAAAACCTTTACGTTGATTATTTCTACCGCCGTCAGGATGATTTCTGGCAACGGGAAGCACTCGAAAAATTGCCGGCCCTGAAAGCCGCTACGCAAATGCTGATTTGTGGCGAAGACCTCGGCATGGTACCGGGCTGCGTGCCCGATGTCATGCAGGAACTGGGTATCCTCAGTCTTGAAATTCAGCGCATGCCCAAAGCTTCGGGACTGACATTCTTTCACCCCAAGGATGCGCCCTATTTGTCGGTTGTGACGCCCAGTACGCACGATATGAGTACGATTCGGGGCTGGTGGGAGGAAGACCGCAGTCTCACCCAGCGTTTTTACAATGAAATGCTCCAGCGTTCGGGCGATGCGCCCTATTTCTGCGAAGCCTGGTTGAACAGAATTATCCTCGAACAACATTTCCATTCGCCGGCTATGTGGGCCATTTTCCAGTTGCAGGATTTGCTGGGTATGGACGCCGCCTTGCGCCGCGAAAACCCGCACGACGAACGCATCAATATTCCGGCTAATCCCAAACATTACTGGCGGTACCGTACGCATATCGCGCTGGAAGATTTGATGAAAACCGAAGGGTTTAATGCCGGTATCCGCAGGCTGGTGCTCGACAGCGGCCGCGGTTAAAAAAAAATGCCCCTCCCGCTTTTGGGAGGGGCCTCTCACGGTGTTTACCTGTTTGTGTTGACCAACTCTACGGACTTATTGCTTGACAAATTTGAGGGTCTGAACGGACTCGCCGCTGCGAATCTCGGCGAGGTACAAGCCGGGCAGGAGGGGTTCCACATTCAACTGAATAGCATTCAAACCTGCGTTGGCCTGCTGTTGCGTGCGACGCAGGGTTTTGCCTGTCAGGTCACTGATGCGGAGTTCGTATGCCAGGGCTTTTTGGCTGTTGAATACCAGTGAAATATTGTCTTGTGCCGGGTTGGGGAATAACTTGATTTCCTCCAGCAGCAGTTGCTCCTTAACTGAAACTGCGCCAGGGGCTACGCCGAGCCGCGCCGGATCGTTGGCAAAAAGCCAGGGATTTTCAGTGTCCACGTCAAATGAAATGCTGCTGATGCAGGAATCTGCCTCGATCGTCAGGGTGACGGTGTAAATGCCCGGCTGATCGTAAATGTGGTAAGGATTTTGCTCGTTGCTGCTATTGCCATCGCCAAAATTCCAGGACCAGGACTGTATCGCAACCGGCGCAACCGACAAGTCAATGAACTGTAACCCGTTGCCGCCCAAGCTGTCGGGCAAGGGAATGAACAAAGCCTGGCATTCAAAATCCGGTACGCCCCAGCAGTCATTACCTACACAAATTTCGAACGAAGTTTCACTTTCACAACCGTCAATCGTGATGATCGAAAGCGTCACGGTGTACACGCCCTCTGCGGCGTAGGTATGCGTCGGGTTTTGCACCGTGCTGGTGTTGCCGTCGCCAAAATCCCAGGCCCAGGATTGTGCCGCTCCCCAGGAAATATCAAAAAATGAAAGCGTAAGCGGGTCTTGCGGGGGCCAAACCACGATAGAATCGGTTCCGTAGCCAACATAAAACATCGCCTGGCAGCCATACCAGAAGGTGTCAATCGGGCAGTCGAAGGCAAAAACAACGTTGCAGGCGTGCAACTCACACCCGCCGAGGGTTGTTGCGTGCAATTGTACGGTGTATACGCCCTCGTCGGCATAGGTATGGGTGGGCGAAGGATCGTTGCTGGTGTTGCCGTCGCCAAAATCCCATAGATAACTGGAAGCCAGTGTAAGATTGCCGTCGCCGTCATAAATCAAAGCGGAGAAATCGAATGTGGTTGTATCTATCTGGGAGTACATGATATAACCAATGCAGTCGGGAAACCCGTTGAACGTGGTTTCAACGGCATACGAAACCGTTGCCACACAACCATCAGCGCCTGTAACTGTCAGGGTGACAATGTAAAAACCATCCTGCGCGTAGGTATGTGTCGGGTTTTGCTCGGTGCTGGTATTGCCGTCGCCGAAATCCCACAACCAACTTACTCCCTGAATAGAGTCCCAGGCATAATAATAGCCGCTAAACTGAAAGGTAAGGCTGTCAATAGGCTCGGCATAAAAATCGGCAAAACAGTCGGGCGAGGGTGGAAACGAATCATTGCAGAGCAAAAAATCGGCGGAACCCGAACCGTCTGCGATATCCACGACCAAAAAGACGAATCCGCCGCTTGGATCACAATTGGTAAATGTGTAAACGAATGCCCACGGCGCTGGTGCAGGCAAATCCAATTCAATGCTGTAAGTGCCGTCGGGTGCGGTAATGGCTTCGCCATAAACCGGGTTGAGCGAATCGCCGGCTGTACAGAAAACGGGGTGGTTGGGCGCCGGGCTGCCATCATCTGCGTAGGTAACTATGCCGCTGACAACCGCGATGTTCTGGGCCTGGGCCCATGCTGCCAGCAGCAGTAAAATCGTGAAAAAAGCAAATTTTTTCATGTTTTTGTGTGTATTTGAATGTTTTAGAAAAAACAACTGCAGTTCATTGTTGAATCTGGATGCGCCTGAACACGACGCCGCGATCGGTGTCAATACGAAGCAAATACATCCCGGAAGCAAGTCGCGGCAAGGCCAGTTCGGTGCGGCGTTCGCGCCGGGTAGGTTGCTCCAAAACCTTCCGACCCAGCATATCATACAGCGCCAGATGCTGCATTTCAGTCGAGGCGCTGATAAACAATTGTTCGCCGGCCGGATTGGGATAAACATCTACGGCCGGTGTATTCTCCGGCGTTTCATCGGCCAGCAGCGCTTCGGGCGCCACATTCACCCAAATGGTATCGCCGGCAACGGTGGCGTAGTTCCCGAATTTATCCATCATTTTTACGCGTTCAATCACGATCGGGTAGGGTTGTTGTAACCCCACTACATCCACGATAATAACAAAATCGGCATAACCAATATTACCGTAACCGCGTTTCTGGTTGCGATCGGTACGCACCCAACCAATATCAACACGGTTGGAAGCGGCTTTTTTCATCATCCAGATCCGGTCGTTATCGGGGTTGGCCCAGGAAATTTCCGAAAAATTGAACTGGGTCTGATTCACATCAAAAACAGCCGGCGGCAGGGTGACGGAAAACGCAATGCCATACAAATCCTCGACCGGAATCGCGGAGCTGCCCAGTTGAATCGGCAGACTAAATTGTTGGCCCGAAAACACCACATTGGGTATATTGGTCGTGTCAAAAGCCAGTGAAGGGTCAACGCCGGCCAAACCTTCCAAAAACACATCTTCTGTCACCATCGAATCGCGTCGTTGTCCGTAATGGGTGTACAGCGGAAAGGCATCGAAGAAATAATTGACAAACCCGTCGCCATTACAATCGGCATATGCCATGTTCAGACCGCCCGGAAACTGGAATGCCCAAGGCAGGGCTGTTTTGGGACTAAAGTCGAGCGCCGACGTATCGCGGGGCGGGCCTGCGTAGTTGTAAGCCAGCCCGAGGTGCAAAAAATCGAGGTTGTTGACTTCGCCGTTGTTCGTCACATCGCCCGGATACACCTGCAATGTCGCCTGCGCCGATGCCTGTTCCAGCATACAGACTGTCCAGATAAAGAGGGGGATAAGCGGCTTCATGTTTCCGTTGTTAATGTGTTTATTACTTGTTGCGATGTTGACCAACTGCTTTTTTTACGCTACAAATGTCAGGCAGTGCCCACACGCCGACAAGTACATTTTTTTTAATTAATCATTTTTATTGATAAAAAAAAATTCAAAAATTAAATTTAAAGAACTGAAAATCAATAATTTGTTAAAAGTTAAAAATAGAAAAAATCAAAAAAAATAAAATCAATGGGCCACCTTTGTCACGAGAAAAAGACAAACCGCGACAAATAATATGCAAAACAGCAAACTGGTGGATGTCCTGCGGAGTTTTGGCACACAGGATTGGCGCGCCCTGCGCGAAATGTGCGTTTCGCCTTATTTCAACCGCAACCGGGAGGTAACGGCACTCTGCGAATGGCTGTATGCACAGTCGCCGCAATTTGACGCCGCCACCCGCGAAGCGGCGCATGCCGGGTTGTTTCCCGGACAAACGCCCGATGAAGCGCGGCTCAACCATCTCATGTCGTTCCTGCTCAAACTGGCGGAAGACTATCTCGGACTCGCGTTGTACTGGAAAGAAAAATGGGGGCACGCCCACCATGTTTTACGTGCATTGGGCGATCGCAACCTGGATAAACACTATCAGTTTCATCTTGAAAAATCGCGTCGCTCCTTCGCGAGTTACGACAAGCCGGATGCGCGCTTTTTCTACCATCAGTATGCGTTGGAGATTTACGAAGCCCGTCGGTTTGTGCGCAATTCGCCCCGGCAGTTCAACGAAAGCGTCCAGAAAGCCACCGACAGCCTCGATGCCTTTTACCTGCTCGAAAAACTGCGGCGCACCTGCTACATGTACACCAGCCAGGCCATTCTGGCTACCCCCTACAACCTGCAATTGGTGGAAGAAGTATGTCGGTTCGTCGGCGGACATTTGTCGGAAATGGCCACGCCGGCCATCGAAGCGTATTACCGCATTTTTCAATTGCTCAGCAAACCGGATGCAGAAGACGATTTCCGGGCGCTGAAACTCCTGCTGGCGCAGCGCACGCACGAATTCGGGGAGGAAGATCTCTCCGATGTGTACCAATACGCCATTAACTACTGCAATATCCAGATCATGAAAGCGCGGGAAGAATTTGTGTCGGAGGCATTCGATCTGTACGACAGCGGTGTCGCCTCGCGTATTTTACTCGACAACGGGGTGCTGTCGCCCTGGCATTTCAAAAATATCGTCAACCTTGCACTGAAACTTAAAAAATACCATTGGGCCGAGATGTTCATCGTGGAGCACACGCCTTTGCTCGCTGCCGAGTTTCAGTCGGATGCGCGGCATTACAACCTGGCCTTGTTGTATTACACCACCGGACGGCCCGGCGAGGCGCTTACGCACCTCAATCAGGTTGATTTTACCGATGTGCATTATTCGATTGGAGCCAAGAGCATGTTGTGTAAAATTTACTACGAACAAGGCGATTACGATGCCTTGGACAGCCTTTTGCACGCTTTTCATACTTACCTTCGGCGCAACAAACTTATTTCCGACAATGTGCGGAAAGCCTACATTCATTTTATTCAATTGTTGAAAAAAGTTCAACAGGCCTTGCCGAGGCAATATCCGGCTATTTTGGAAGAGGTGGAAAAAATGCAATTGCTGGCGGGCAAGGAATGGTTGCAGGAAATACTGGTCAAACGTTGATCTTTCCTCTTGGCGCTCGAAAAAAAACGAGCAAACCCGGGATCAAAAAGAGTTATGATCTATCAAATTCACCAACCGGCTTTTCCGCTCAGTCTGGGCGTTGACAATATCGTGGTTTACGAAGGATATGCCCCGCCGCACCACAAGGAGCGCCTGTTGCCCGACGGGGGGATTGATTTGGTGATCAACCTGACGCCTTCGCCCAAAAACCTGTACGACAATACCGATTTCAGCCGCTTCACGGCGTATAAAAAAGCCTGGATATCGGGTATCCGAAAGGAATTTATCACGATAGATGCCGGCGATAATTCCAGTATGATGGTAATCCGGTTCAAACCCGGGGCAGCGTCGGTTTTTTTCAATTTCCCGTTGTTTGAATTATCCAACGCCGTGGTGGAAATGGATGCCATCTGGGACCGCGATTTTTTTCAGCTGCGCGAACACCTGCTTGAACAGCCCGACCCGCAGGCCAGGATCAACGCGCTTGAAAAATGGCTGCTTCAGCACATGAATCCCGAGGCCGCGCCGCATCCGGTGGTGGATTATGCGCTCAGCCTGATTCACCATCGCCCCCATTTGCTCACCATTGCAGATATTCAGCAAAAGACGGGGTTCAGCAACAAACATTTTATCCACCTTTTTGAGAAACATGTGGGTGCAACCCCCAAAACCTACCTGCGTATCATGAAATTTCAACGCGTATTGTTGGCTATTGAACAGCAGCAACCTATACAATGGACCGATATTGCCTACAGTTGCGGCTACTACGATCAAGCACACTTTATCAAGGAATTCCGGCAATTTTCCGGTTTTAATCCCGGCGCTTATTTGTCGGAGCGCGGCGAGTATTTGAACTATTTACCTGTAAAAAACGAACCAACCGCTGTCAGGTAATTTTTTTACAATCGCAGTGCAAGTCCGCCGCCTAATTTTGCCCGAAAATAAAACTTTATGTTTAAAAAAGCCTGCTTGCCTGCCCTGCTGGGCGCGGTTGTTTTATCAGCCTGTTCGAAAAAAACACACTCTGAAGACACACCGCTCCACCTCAAAATCGCCTATAACGTCCCTGAAGACAGAGAGGAAGACGATTATGACGTGTATGTCATGAACTTCGACGGCTCCGGCGCTTCCAATATCACCCGGCATCCGGATGTAGCCTGGACTTACCATGCCTGGAAGGATCAATTGTTTTTTATTTCCGATCGTGACACTTGTGCCCGCTGCTATTTTCTTTACAAATCGGATGCAGCAGGGAAAAATCCGCGAAAAGTAACCGGTTTGCGCCTGGAGGACTCCTGGATGAGCAGTCGCAAAAACGGCCGGGAAATGGTGGTGGCAGGCCGCATCGGGAGGGAAATTCGCTACCAGTTGTACCTGGTGGATGTAAAAACCGGCGATTACCGTCCGTTGACCCGCGACACCTCGGCCTATTATGCCGACCCCTGTTTTTCGCCCGACGGGAAACAAATTGTATATCGCTATCGGAAAAGCCGCCGCGACCGCCAGGAAAAAGCCGAACTCTGGATCATGAATACCGATGGCTCCGGTACCCCCCGGCAACTCACCTTTTATCCGCCGGCCGATACTACAGCGCCCTGGCATGCCTACCACGCCGGGCCACCGCAATGGAATGCGCAGGCCGGTTACATCACTTATCAATCGCTTCAAAACGGCGAGTATGGCATCTATGCCGTTACGCCCGACGGCAAACAAACGTTTAAACTAGCCGACTTTCCGCTCGAAGCGGGATGGCACGACTGGAGCCCCGACGGCAATTGGCTGGTGATGGATCTGTTCGATCACGAGCAAAAACGTTTTGAAATAGGTTTGTGGAATCGAAAAACCAAGGTGTTCAGGCAATT
The DNA here is from genome assembly GCA_033762055.1 of Saprospiraceae bacterium. GTDB lineage: Bacteria > Bacteroidota > Bacteroidia > Chitinophagales > Saprospiraceae > M3007. Next base: position 344 of record JANRLZ010000028.1, on the reverse strand, counting down.
GACCAACACCCCTCGGGCCGAGCAATCGCCGGTTTTTGTAGCGGAAAATCGTAAAAATAACCATTGATTGTTACACTACGAGCATGTCTAGATTTTCCTGATCCAGCGAAAGCGTACAAATTTAGTTGGGGGTAAGGCGGCTTTTGCAGACGTAGCCGGAGGCTACGGCGAAAAAAGCCAACGCAGTCCAGGACTAAATTTGGCGCTTGCAGCGGATATAGGAAAATCTGTACATGCTCGTACGTTCGCGGTGCGAATGAAAAACAAGTTCATTGACATCAAAAAGTAGTAGATTTGGAATACCGGAAGGGTGAGAGGTATGACATGCAAACAAGTGGGTATCC
>JANRLZ010000027.1:0-15791 GCA_033762055.1 Saprospiraceae bacterium | reverse complement strand
CAATGATACGGCGAGTTTTCGGACTTCGGTGACGCGGGTCAGACGTTTTTACAAGAATTTGCCGCCGCATACCAAATACATGGAAAACCTTCAATTTCGAACTCATTTTCGCGTTGCATTCCGATTTTTGTTAATACTTTTTGTGACGCCACATTTTCCCTGTGCGCATGGGCAAATATTTCGGCACAACCCATTACTGAAAATCCATGATCCAACACAGCCTGTGCCGATTCGGTGGCATACCCTTTACCCCAGTGTGCCCGCAACAGGCGATAGCCGATGTCTATAAAATCGGCGCGACCATTAACAGGTTCCATAACACGTTTCAGCCCGCACCAACCAATAAACTCCCCGTTTTCTTTGAGCAATACAGTCCAGCGTCCAATACCGAGTTCGGCGTATTGTTTTTGAACATAACGAATTGTGTATACACTTTGCGCTATTCGTTCTACCGGCAAAGCACCCACATAACGCACCACTTCGGGGTCGCTGTCGAGCGCAAAAAAACCAGCGGCATCCTGCTCTTCCACTTCGCAAAGCAACAGTCGCGGTGTTTCAAGTTTGATGATTCTGCGCATGCTTTTTAACACGTTTATTTAGGTTCTGATTCGTTTGATTTTCAACAAGTATGCCGGCACGGGCGCCCTAATTTCGCAACCGGAAGCCCCGTTCACGGTCTATTTCGGCGGGTTAGTGCCGCATCCGGCGAATGACAAAGCAATGCCTATGTCTCTTTTTCCGCCTCCTGTCGTTGCTCGGCGGTTAAAATATCCCGTATTTCGCCCTTCTCGCGCCTATGGAGCCGAAAAAATAGCCGATTTCATTGCTATGTTATTCGCCGGATGCGGCACTAGGTTCCGCCGCCATCGCCAAATAAACGCCGTTGGTCCAGCCAAAGCCATCCTGATTGGGGTATTCACCGCCGCCGCCAGGCGCATCCGGGGTTTCTACGTTGTATTTTTCCATCATTTTGCCCGTTTGTGCATAGGTTTTTTCGCAAAGCGTACACCAGCGCCGGCGAATTTCACTTGCCAGGTCCGCATATCCATACCACTGCAAGCCGCGGTATGCCATCCATTGCATCGGCGCCCAGCCGTTGGGGGCATCCCATTGCTGTCCGGATGAAACGGTGGTGGTCAGCAGTCCACCCGGACGCAGGAATTGTTGTTCGAGCACGAGTGCCACTTTGGCCGCTTGTTCATGGTCGGCAATCTGAAAAAAAAGCGGAAACACCCCCGCCAGTGTCAAAGCTTCCGCGCAGCGGTTTTCGGCTGTATCATAATCAAAAAAGAAACCACGCACTGCATCCCAGCAATGCCGGCGAATGTGTATTTTACGTTTTTCTGCACGTTGCATATACGCTTCTTTTTCATCTGTCGAAGCCACACAACGCGCCAGGGTTAGCTCCAGAAAATACAGCAGACAATTCAAATCCACCGGCGCCAGTTCACAGGTCCGGATGCTGTGAAGGTTTTCTCCGTCAGCCAGCCAGCGACTGCTGAAATCCCAGCCCGATTCGGCGGCAGCCCGTAAATGACGATATGTGATAGTTGCCGCACGACCGGCTTTATCCGCCGTGTGGACATCTTCCATATAAGCCTCGGGGCGCGGACTCGGATCATCGTCCCAGTAACGATTCATCAGGCCCCCGTCAGCCAAACGCAGCATCCGGCGATAGGTTGGCAAATACATCTCTTCTCCCTCCATCCAGAATGAATATTCCATTTCAAGGGCCTTTTGGTAGCGGTGCAGGGTCGCATCGCCTTTTATTTCGGCAAGCAAATCAACCATCAGGGCAAAAAACGGCGGTTGCGAACGACTCAGGTAATAACTCCGGTTGCCATTCGGGATGTGCCCGTAGGTATAAATCTGATGGGCAAAATTTTCCACGATGTTTTCAATCATGTCAACCCTGCCCGACACGCGCAAGCCCAGCAGGGTAAAATAACTGTCCCAATAATACACTTCCCGAAAACGACCACCCGGCACGATATACGGCCGTGGCAACGGCAGCAGCGACGACGCGCGCCCGTCGTTGGCGGGTAGGCGCGTCAACACATTCCAGAGGCCATCGAGGTGTTCGCGCAGCGGTTTGTTCGACGACAGGTAATCGGTGGCAGGCGCAGGCGGGGCTTCAAAATGATTTTCCACAAACGTTTTCAGGTCGAAGCCGGTCTGTGTTTTTTCACGATGATAGGCGGCAAGAATAACTCCCGTATCGGCCAGTGGCGTACAATCTGGGAAATATTTGGAATCGGGAAAAATGCCGCTCGACTGAACATCTTCATAAAGCGGGGAAAGATCGGAGAGGAACAGAACGCGGCTCATTTTGTGGCATTTTGTTGCAATTTTTTGAAAAAATACAACCCGCCCAGCAAAATTGTCAAGGGTACCAGCGAGAAATAAAAGGCTTTTTGCCCGCCGAGTTGTTCAAAAATATTCCCCGTAATAATCGAACCGGTCGTGCCACCCAATGCAGAAAAAACAATGATAAGTCCCGACATCAATCCGTGTTGATGTTTGGGTAAACTGCTCAGTATCCGCGAGTTAATGGCCGGGTAAATCGGCGCCAGAAACAAACCAATCACCGGAAATACAAAGGCCGCCAGCGGTGCATTTCCCCAGCCGGTGATGGCCTGCTGTGTGGCGCCATCTGCCAGCGGAACCGCCAGAAAAACCAGTCCGCCGGCCAGCAGCAAACAAATAGCCAGCACTTTGAACCATTCAAATTTTTGCAATACAAAGCCCGCCAGGAATCGCCCCAAAGCTGTACTTCCGGCCAGAATACTCGCCATTTGTATGCTCAGGGAGGTGGGCAAATGCAACACTTCCTGGTTGTAGGTAGGCAGCCAGCTCATGATACTTTGTTCTACCAATACATAAAAAAAAGCGCAAAGGATAAAGACCAACACCAATGGAACGGCTGCCAGGCGAAACATTTGCACAAACTCCGCTCCGGGAGAGCGAGGTTCCGCCGCTTTGGAGGCCGACTCATCCAGCCGGGCACTGAATAACAGGATAAAAGCCGCCAGCGAAATAGCGCCCAGCAGGTAGTAAATACGCAACCAGGCCGTGCTTTGCAAGTTGTTGTCGTCCACAAAAGCACTGAAAAGGAAGTACCCGGCAAATATACCCACCATAAAAAAGGACTCGATAAAACTCATCAAGCCCATGTGCTCCTTCTCGTTTTTGGTGACCAGCCCGATGGCGCCGTAGACCGACATTTTTATCAGCGCAAAACTCGCCCCCACTGCGGCAAACAACAATTTGGTGGTCCAGAAAGCAGGTACGGAAGGCACTATGAAGCATACGGCCGTAACCAGCCCCAACGCCGCAAGCATGGCATTTTTATACCCCCATCGTGTAATAAATGACGACAGCAAAAAAGAAACGATGGCAATACTCAAGTCTTTAAAACCTTCGAGTACCGAAGCCTGACCGGGCAAAACGCCAAAGTTGTTTTGCACTTGCAGAATAACCGTGCCCACGCTGTTGAGCAGGATGGCAAAAACGAAATAATTGAGAAAGAGAGAGGTTTTGATTTGCCAGTTTTTCATGGAAAAAAAGGTGGATTTGTAACGATGGCGAAGGTGGAAAAAAATAACAATACCGTGTTCTAGAAACTGTTTTAAAGTTACAACCTGCCCGCCCATTCGACCCGACTGGTTCGAAAAATACCGTGCTATTCGCCCCAAAACCATGCGAATCGCCCCGGCATTTTGCTATTTATCCCAAAATTTTGCGCATCGCCCCTCTTTTCTCCGGGATGTTTTGGACGAACATTCCTTTGTACCGTCGTTCCATTGCGAATGCACAAATACGTCTTATTGTTGCTTCACTTTTTCAACGTACAAAATGAAACTTCTCGCTGATCTCAATCTGTTCATTCACATCATCGCAGGGACGATCACGTTATTGACCGGCCCGATTGCCATTTTTTACAATTTCCGTGATGTGCGCCGGCACCGGGTGGTCGGCAAGGTGTTTTATTACGCCATGCTGGTAGTGGCTTTTTCTGCCATTCTTTCTTTTTTCAGGCGTCCGGATCAGGTATTTGCTCAGTTTTTGCTCGGTATTTCCTTGCTTGTACTGGCCGGCATCTTCCGGGGTGTGCGCAGCATTTTTCTGATGAAAGGCGCTTCGGTCAGCACTTTCGACTGGGCATATACGGTCCTGTTGGGCGCCAACGTCGTGTTTATGCTGGGCATGGCTGCGTGGCACTTTTTTAATGGTACGATGATCGCATTCCCGATCTTATTTGGCGTTTTCGGACTGATATCGGCTTCCGACACCTGGACCAACTGGAAAACCTTCCGCCATCCAGCCGCTTTGCATCGGCTCGACTGGATGCAACTGCACCTGGGTACGATGCTGGGGGCATTTACCGCTTCTACCACGGCTTTTACCGTAAATGCCGCGCCATTTTTGCCCTGGTGGGCGCAGTGGTTTGGCCCGACCCTGCTCTTGCTTCCGCTTCAATTTTATTTTGGTAAAAAAGTGAAGTCTATGCGCCGGAAAGTTGTCGCGCAAGAGGGGTGATTTCCGGACGGACGGGTTGCGTTGAGGCTTCCGGCAAGCGAAAGCGTCTGAAATAAATTCGCATAAACTTTCGCTTCCGTAATATTGGCCCTGCATCTTTCAGGGCAATGAAACCAATCCGCTTTCTTTTTCTCTCGCTTTTTACCATTTGTGTGGCTTGCTCACCCGGTCGTCGCTTGTCTGAACAAAAGGACCCGCTACAACGTATCCTTTCCGATTTACAACGCGATCCACTGGCGGGCAGGGTATTGAAAGCCGGTGCTACTTATGAGGTGCAGATACTCTACACCCAAATAGACCGGGATGCTACCGGTCGTCCGTCTTTTCGCTCCTTCGGCTACCAGTTGGACAGCACGCGCTATTTTTACCCGGCGAGCACCGTAAAAATGCCGTTGGCCCTGCTTTCACTTGAGAAAATCAACATTTTGCGCAAAAAAGGCTTCACACGCCTGCATCGCAGCACGCCTTATCGCCTTGATTCGCTGCGTGCCTACCAACAAGCATACCACACCGACCCGGATGCACCCGGCGACAATCCCAGCATCGGACACGATGTGCGACAAATATTTGTCGTAAGTGACAACCTGGCCTACAACCATTGTTTTGAATTTCTCGGCCGGGAATACATCAATAAAACCCTGCGGGAAAAAGGCTACGACCGTACCGGCATCGTACACCGCTTCAATTACCCCGGTCGCGACAACCGCTATGCCAGCCCGATCACATTCTTTGAGCCTACTGTCGGCATTTATCAGGAAGCCGAAAAGTTCGATGAAAAGGCATGGACCAATCCCCAGCATTCGACCCTGAAAGGCCGGGGCTATTACAATTGGTCGGACAGCCTGATCAACGAACCCTTTGATTTTAGCAAAAAAAATTGGTTCGCACTCACCGACATGGAAAAAATGTTGCGCGCTGTTGTTTTCCCGGAAGCCGTTGCGCCACACCTCCGGTTTGATCTGACGGATGAAGACTATCGGTTTTTGTGGCATTATATGGGCATTTTCCCCCGCGAGTGCGATTACCCGAAATACGACAGCACCTATCACGATAGCTATGTCAAGTTTTTCCTTTTTGGCGACCGCCGCTTGCCGCTTGATGGGCAAGTACGTTCATTCAACAAGGTTGGGGAGGCGTATGGAACCCTGACGGATGTCGCCTACGTGGCCGATTTTGAAAACGGGGTCGAATTTATCCTGGCGGCCACCATCCTGTGTAATACCGACGGTATTTTTAACGACGACCAATATGATTACGAAACGATTGGATTGCCGTTTCTGGCAAAACTGGGGCGCGCCGTTCATGCGCATGAAATGAAAAGAAAACGGCACTATCCAGCTGATATGGAAAAATTCCGGGAAGCATTGGCGGCGGGGTTGGGACAAAAAAAATGAGGCAGTGCCACCACAGCACTACCTCAGCCCTAACCAAATAAAACCAAATTATTCTTTCGCTTAAATTGCTTTCGTGGCTCAAAGGTAAATGGCTTTGTGTGAGTTTTACAACAAGCGTGAAAATTTTTTTAAAAAAATTTTTCATGCCTGTTTGTTGTATCGTGTAAAACAAAAGATCGTCGGCGAGGGCAATTTTGAAAAATAAAAAACCTCAAAATCACAATCCAAATATTCCCTTTTTCTGCATCTTTTTTTAGAACATAATTTTATTTTTCTTCAAAATGGAAAATTGCGTGTCGAAACATTGTTTTGCCTGGCTCCGGCTCCTGCCCCTTTATTTCATTTTTACACTAAGTCTGCCCGCTGTTGCCCAGCATACCCCCCACCAGGCGGAAACCGACTTTATTGACCGAATTTATGACCATTGTCTCACCGACGGACGTTGTTATCCTTGGCTCGAGGCGCTCTGTTTCAAGGTAGGACACCGCCTGAGCGGCAGTCCCGAGGCAGAAAAAGCCGTGCAATGGAGCAAATCCATGCTCGATACGCTGGGGCTTGATTCTGTATGGCTACAACCCTGCATGGTACCGCACTGGGTACGTGGCGCAGCCGAACAAGTGCGCCTGGTCGGCTCCAAAAAATGGGGCGATGCCCCGCTCGCCGCCCTGGCCCTGGGCGGATCGGTAGGCGGAAAAGTGCAGGCCGAAATAGTGGAGGTCGGCACCTGGGAGCAACTCGACGAACTGGGTGAAAAGGGCGTAAAAGGCAAAATTGTCTTTTACAACCGCCCAATGGATCCAACCAAAATCAGGACCTTCGAAGCCTATGGCGGCTGTGTCGGACAGCGTGTGGAAGGCGCTACCCGTGCCGCCAAATACGGAGCGGTGGGAGTACTCGTGCGCTCCATGACCCTCCGGCTCGACGATTATCCACATACCGGCGCCATGCGCTACGATTCGGCTTATCCTTTTATTCCAGCGGCAGCCATCAGTACGATTGCGGCGGAAAAGTTGGCACAGGTACTGCGTGAAGAAGGTCGCGCGCGGGTTTCCATGGCCCTGTTTTGCAATACCCTGCCCGATGCCCCTTCCTACAACGTCATCGGTGAGATTCGCGGCAGCGAACGACCCAACGACATCATCCTCGTAGGCGGCCACCTCGACAGCTGGGATGTGGGTCATGGCGCGCACGACGACGGCGCAGGCGTGGTGCAAAGTATGGACGTACTGCGAACCCTCCGAAAACTGGGTTATAAACCCCGACATACCATTCGGTGTGTCCTGTTTATGAATGAAGAAAATGGATTGCGCGGCGGGCGTGCCTATGCCCGTGAAGCCGAACGAAAAGGCGAATACCCGCTGGCCTCCATCGAGTCCGATGCCGGCGGATTTACGCCCCGCGGATTTTCTTTCGAGGGTGATGAAACGGTTTTTGGAAAGTTTTTTGAAAAATTGAGTACGTTTGAACCGTTTTTTGAACCCTACGGACTCAAATTTACAAAAGGAGGCTCCGGGGCAGACATCAGTCCGCTTCGGGGGTTGAAAGGCTTGCTGAGCGGTTATTCGCCCGATTCGCAGCGCTATTTTGATTACCACCACGCCGAATCCGACACCTTCGATAAGGTAAACAAACGAGAGCTCGAACTCGGTACGGCCAGCATGGCTGCCCTGGTTTATCTGATTGACAAATACGGTTTATAACTCAACTTCCTGACTATGCTGCGCATCGCACTGGCCGACGATCAGGAACTTTTTATGGAAAGTCTATGCGCCTTGCTGGCCAAAGCAGAAGAGGCGCTGGAAGTAATATGGACCGCCAAAAGTGGAGAGGAAGCCATCGAGAAGGTGCATGAAGCCCCTCCGGACGTACTGGTGCTCGACTACTTTTTCAAGGGAAAACTGCTCGACGGCGCAGAAACCTGTCGGTTGTTACGTGAAACACATCCTGAACTGGGCGTTTTGTTGCTGAGTGTAAGTTGTGAAATGACCGTTATCCGCGATGCCTTGCAAAAGGGAGCCCGTGGCTATGCCTCCAAAGATATTAGCAAAGCAGAATTATTGCGAGGAATTGAGGCAATTGCACGGGGCGAACGGTTTCTGGATCAAACGGCATTGGCAGAAGTTTTTCAAACCATCGTGGCCATGCCGCCTGCTTTGCAGGCCAAACCACCCAAATCGCTCCTTACCCCGCGCGAACTGGATGTAGCCAGTCCGTATGCCAAAGGTAAATCGGTTCGCGAGATGGCTGAGAGCCTGTTCATCAGCGAAGACACCGTGGAAAGCCATATCAAAAATATTCGTTCCAAAACCGGCGCTACCAGTCGTTACGAGGTCGGTGAATGGATGAAAAAAAACGAACTCTGGACAGATTAACATGATTATTTTCCTGCACGGCGCGTTGGGTAGCGCTGCTCAATTCGATACGATCAAGGCGCAGATGCCCGATTGGGCCGAGGCAAGAGCCATCAACTTACCAGGGCATGGCGGGCAGCCGGCGGAAGAACCGTTTTCCGCCGCCGGTTTTGCAAAAGCCGTTTTGGAAGTACTGGATAAAAATCAAACGGAGAAAGCGCGCATATTCGGTTATTCTATGGGTGGATATGTGGCGCTGTGGCTGGCCTGGAAATTTCCGGAACGTGTACAGTCCGTATTGACTTACGGCACCAAACTGGCCTGGAACCCGGAAGTGGCAGCGGGCATGTGCCGAATGTTTGATCCGGAAAAAATTGAACTAAAAGCGCCTCAAATGGCCGAAAACCTGGCAAAAACCCACGGTGACGGACAATGGAAAGACCTTTGCCGTCGTACCGCCGATTTTTTACTTGCCCTGGGCGACGGACACGGGGTACCCGACCATGCATTTGCCCACATTCATTGCCCTGTCGTTATTGGTTGGGGCGATGCTGATCAGGTGGTAACGCAGGAGGAAAGCATGCGTGTGGCATCAGTGATCCCTGCAGGGCGGCTGGAAATATTGGCGGGAGGAAAACACTTGCTGGAACAAACCAGTCCCGAGCAACTGGCCGCTTTTATTCGGCGCAACCTGTAACCTTTTTCAGCAGGATGCTGTCCATCGCTTCGTACCGTCGGCATACGCCGCGTTTACAATATGAGTGCAGCAATAACAGACGAAACGCTAATTCAGCAGGCATTAGGAGGGAGACAGGCCGCTTTTGCGACCCTTGTCAACCGATATGAGCGTTATGCGTTCACCCTTGCCTTGCGCATCGTAAAAAACAGGGAAGACGCAACAGAAGTAGCACAGGACGCCTTTTTGCGCGCTTTTCGGTATTTGCCTGACTTTCGGGGGGAAGCGCGTTTTTCAACCTGGCTGTACAAAATTGTTTATTCGACCGCGCTCAATTTTTTGCGCAAACAAAACCCTGACATTCAGTCGCTCGACGACGATGAAAGGCCCGTCCGATTAGCAGATCAGGGCGCCCCCGACGCCTCTTTTACCCTCGAACAGAAAGACCGAAATGCCGCACTTCAAGCCGCTATCAACCATTTGTCATCGGATGATGCTGCGATTATTACCCTGTTTTACCTATATGAACACTCCCTTGAAGAAATTTGCCAAATTACCAACCTCACCATGACCAATGCAAAAACAAAACTTTGTCGCGCCCGCCAGCGTTTGAAGGCGATCGTAGAAAGTAAATTTGCTACAGAACTGGTGTAAACTGACTGAAAACCTCGAACTTTCGCATTATGGAAAATAATTTCATGCTCACCGACGACCTTCTTTGGGACTATGCCGATGGCTTTCTCGACCGACAGGAGCAACTGCGTGTTGAAGCTTATTTAGAGCAAAATCCCGCACAAAAAGCGCGATTGGAGGTAATTTTATCTGAAAAACAGGCATTATCCAAACTGTCGCCCGAAATGCCGCCGTCCGATTTTTCACGCAATGTAATGGCTGCCTGGGCCGCAGAGCAGGCGTCGGCGGTGCAAAAGGCCAAAGGGCGCGACTGGATTTTATGGGGTATCGGACTGTTGTTCGGGCTGATGTTAATCGCCCCCATGATCATGCTCTTCCTTTCCGTACCTGCCGATTTTTCGGTACAAATTCCACAGGAATACATTCCGCAAATGCCCCAATTCGACTGGGTGGCGCTGCTTGACAGTGCATTGTTTCGCAATTTGCTGCTTATTTCTTTGGCTTTGATGAGTTTAAAAATTTTGGAGAAGTATTTGCAGGTTCGCTATCTGAACCTGACAACGAGATAGCGTTTATGGCAAAAGAAAAAAAAACCTTGTTTGTACACCAGCCACAGTACAAAGGAGGGCCAAAAGAATTGACCAAATTTATTTATTCCCATCTGCGCTATCCGACTGAAGCACTGGAAGCCGGAGTAGAGGGAACGGTACTGATAGAGTACGACATCAATTACCTGGGATTGGTAGTTGCCACGCGGGTATTGCAAGGTTTGGGCTATGGTTGCGACGAAGAGGCTTGCCGGGTTGTGTCAATGTTGAAATTTGACGTGGAACGCAATCGGGGTTTGCATGTATTATTTCATCAGAAAGTAAAAGTCCAGTTTAAAAAACCCAAACAAGTCCAGCAGCCGAAGACTGAGGCGCTTCAGGTACAGGTCGCTTATACCCTGACACCGGCGACTAAAGAATCGGCCGAAAAGGCTGCAGAAACAACCTATCAATACACGATTAACTTGTAAAACTTGCAAACAAGTCTTCATGCGCGCAGGAATTCAACCTTTGACGCATGGCAAAAAGCCCATAAAGACAATCGGCCGCCCCGGGATTCCGGAGCGGCCGATTTATTATTTATTTCACCTTTGTGTGCCGTGATTAAATCTTGGCTAATTTCAAGGTTTTCACCTCGCCATTGCCAAAACGAATGCGTGCAATGTACATGCCAGCGGGCAAATCCTGTACAGGCAGCTCTTCCGAATACAAGGTTCCTGCCGGGATGGTGATACTGTGCAGCAAGGCGCCGTTTGTCGCCGAAATATCAATTGTGATATCCGAATCGTAGGCCATGGCATTCTGGATGAGCAGTTTTGCACCTACCGGGTTGGGTGTAATGCGCAGCCCCTCCTCTGCTGTGAACAGCACTTCTATGGAACGAATCTCGGAGTAAGCAATCTGGCCCATGCTGCTAAGGCGACGAATCCGGTAGTGGTTCATGCCGATCGAAGGCGTTTTATGCACGAATTCGTACTCATTCGGATTGGTCTGATCCTGCTTGCCCATTACTGTTTCGAGGTTGGCCCAGGTTTGAAGGTTGGTGGAATGTTGAACGGTGTACATATATTCTGTGACCTCCGTTGGAGTAATCCATGAAACCTGTACCGTTGTCGGATCGGTTTGTTGTACCGAGAAATCGGAACTGAATCCATCGCAGCCTGGCGAGCCGGCAGGCAATACCGTTATTTCGACGATATTGGTTTCGAGGAAGGTTTCACAACCTTCACGACGGGCACAGCGCATGAATTTCGTTGTTTCGAACATGGGGCCGGGGGCATAGCCGGAGCCGTTGGCGCCAGGTATCGGTATCCAGGCCGGGGGCGCCTGACCTACCTGTATAAATTGCAGCCATACGAACTGAATGGCGCCGCTGCCGCCACTTGGCGGTACGGTACTCACGATCGGAGCAGGCGTTTCACCTTCGCAAATGGTCTGGCTACAGCAGATAACCCCGGCGTTTGTTACATTCTCACAAATGGTATGAATGCCACCGTCGAAACAAAGATCGTCGGGCTGGCCGGCCACAATGGTAAATTGCGACGTTTTTCCGTTCGGTTTGACATCGCTATCCTCACAGTCGTCATTAACTGCGTCTTTACCCGTCCACTCATATCCTGCAGGAATACCGCTGAACATAAGGATATAGGTGCCGGGTGTCACACAATCAAAGAAGTAATTACCGTTGGCATTGGTTGTTGTTGTTCCCACCGTAATATCGTCGGCATTACCAAAAATACCATCCGGGCCGGGCTTGATTAACATCACCGTCACGTTCGGAACACCGGTTTCGAGCGTCGGGTGTTGGTGGCCGTTCATGTCATTGTCGTACCATACCCAGTCGCCGATGCGAATACCGTTGTTGGTTGAGCCGATGGTCACCGATGCAGTGGCGGTACATCCGGCAGCGTCGGTCACGGTCACGCTGTGCGTGCCTGCGGGGAGGTTGACGGCGGTTGCAGTTGTTTCACCACTGGTCCACAAATATGTATACGGACCGGTGCCACCGGAAACACTGGCGGTAGCGCTACCCGGTTGCGAACAGTTGGCATTTGAAGACGCAACAATCACCACATTGGGAGGCAGGGAAGAAGCGATGCTCACCGAAGCCGTGGCTGTACAGCCGGCGGCATCGGTAACGGTCACTGTATAAGTGCCCGGGCCAAGGTTGCTGACTGTAGCAGTAGTACTCATGCCCGGATTGCTCCAGACATAGGTGTAGTTGGGCGTACCGCCCGATGCAGAAGCCGTTGCAGAGCCCGAGTTGCTGTTACAAGCCGAGGGCGTACTGCTGGCAATTACTGCGGTTGGAACACCCGATTGTGTGATGGTCACCATGGCTACTGCCGAACAACCGGCAGCGTCGGTGACCGTTACCGTATAGGCGCCGGGCGGGAGGTTGGTTACCTGGGCCGGGTCGTTATCCGGGTTGTCGGGGCCGTCGTTCGACCAGTCGAAGGTGTAGGGGCCGGTGCCACCGGAGGCGGATGCCGTAGCGGTTCCTCCTGCGGTACAAGTAGCCTGTGCATTGACCACGGCGCTGGCTGTCGGGCCTTGCGATTGTACGATGGTTACAAGTGCAATACCTACACAACCGGAAGCATCCGTTACTGTAACGCTGTGCTGACCGGCCAAAAGATTGGTTGCGCTGGCCGTTGTTTGTCCATTATCCCAAAGGAAGGTGTAAGGGCCAACTCCACCTGTGGCAGAAGCAGTTGCCGTTCCACCCGTAAGGCAGGTGGCCGGACCGGTTGCGGTTGCGGTTGGCACCAGCGGCGGGGCAACAACAATGACTACATTGCCAATGCCTGAACATCCGGTAGTGATATCTACGACCGTTACGGTATGTGGACCAGCCGAAAGATTGGTGGCGGTAGCCGTAGTTTGTCCATTATCCCAGGAGTACGCGTAATTGCCCGAACCGCCTGTAACCGTCGCGGAGGCACTGCCACCGATGGCACAGCCTGCGGGTACGGTTGGCGTTACAGATACCGTCAGCGCATTATTGTTGCTGGTCACGGTGACGCTGCTGGAGCAGGTGCAACCCTGGGCATCCGTTACCGTCGCGGTATATGTGCCGGGGACAACCGAAATACTGGGACTGGTTTGGCCGTTGCTCCAGTTATAGGCGTAGGGCGGCACACCACCGGTTGCCGTGATGGTTGCCGTACCGTTCAATCCGCAGTTGGCAGGAATGGAAGAGGGTGTGCACACCAGTTGAGTCGGTTCCTGGATCGTAATGGTAGCGATGTTAAAGCAACCGGTTACGACGTCGGTCACAGTCACTGTATAAGTACCCGGAGGGAGGTTGGTAATGTCTTCGAGGTCGTCGTCCGGATCTTCAGGGCCATCATTCGACCAGTCGTAGGTATAGTTACCGCTGCCCGACATGACGCTGACATGTGCGGTACCATTGTTTTGTCCGAAACAAACCACATCCGTACCGGAAGTCATCAGCCAGATACCTTCATCCCAGAACCCTACATAATAGGAATCGGTGGCGGTGCAGCCGTTGGCGTCCGTCACCGTTACGGTGTAAGTACCTTCAACAAGGTTATTGATTTGGGGGGTCACACCGCCATTGCTCCACAAATACGTGTAGGGGGGCGTCCCGCCGCTTGGCACAGCGCCCGCAAAACCGTCGGGAACATTGCCACAAATCTGGCTTTGTCCATAGGCCTCTACATTGAGTTGTGGCGGTTGGTTGATGGTGATGCAGGCAGTCCCTGTGCCCAGATCAATGTCAGTGACCGTAACACAATAGGTGCCGGCGCCAAGCCCCGTGATAGTTTGGGTGGTAGCGCCCGTGCTCCAAAGGTAGGTGTAAGGGAACCATCCGCCCGATGGATGGGCGGTTGCGGTGCCATTGGTAAAACCGAAACAAGTTACATCAGTACCTGTAATGGTCACCTGAACTTGTTGTGCTTGTGCCATGACAGGCAACAAAAGTGCCAGCAAGACAGATAAAAGCGGGGAACGGGTTTTGGAAAAAGGTGTAATGGATGTTTGTCCCATGGGAAACAACATTTTTTAAACAGTAACCGGAATTTTTTGACACTCAGGATTAAAGACGTGACAAAAGACGGGCCACTTTGAAAAAGTAACCTGTTTTTCGTGCGCAGGCGGGGGAGGAAGGATTGAAAAACGGCGAGACTATTTGGCTTGGGGATGTCTTATGCGTGACAAAAGTAGGTCTACCCTTTGTGAATCCGGCTATTTAATCTGTTAAAATTTTTTTCAAAATGGGTATCTGTCGCACAGATTGCCCTTTTTAGTAAGTATTTACCTTTGTTGCTGCCATAACTTTACCACATATTGGGGAGATATAAAACAATTAATTATATCAAATCCGCGCTGGTTTTACGATAAAAAAGCCGGGCGAAACGACTTCGCCCGGCCTCACTAAACCTGCTAAACTTTGCGTATGAATATTTTAAGGAAAGCCGGGGCGCAATTTTTCTGAAAACCTGTCCTCCCCGGCTTCGGGTTACATGCACTTTAAACAACCCACTCGAAAGCGGCAAGCCCTTGCGGTTTGGCCGATAATTCTTCGCGTAAAACGTGCAAATTTTGCCGTTCGCGATCGGGAACCTGCAACAAGGGGTTGGGCATCGAAAAATCTGCCTTGTGGTACTGGTAAAGTTCCCATTTTCCCGCCTTGCATTCCAGGGCAGTAAGATGTTCGACCCAATCGCCACTGTTCATGTAGCAAACCTTATGGCCGTTTTTAGCCACCACCTCCCTGATTTGCGGTTGGTGAATATGGCCGCAGATCACACAATCATAGCCATTTTCTGCCGCTATCTGAATAGCAATATCTTCAAAATCGCCGATGTAACGAACGGCGCCTTTCACCCCTTTTTTTACTCTCGCAGAAAATGAAGAAGGTTTCAGCCCAAAAAGTTGCCGGCATTTATTGATGCTTCTGTTGATCCGGATCAGTAAATCGTAACCTTCACTGCCCAATTTGGCCAGCCAGCGCGCGCGCTGTACAGAAGGATCGAATACATCGCCGTGGAATACCCAGTGTGTTTTGCCGTCTACCTGAAAAACCAGTTTGTTGCGCAGATGTATCAGTCCAAGCGATACTTCGCCGAACTTCCGCAACACATCATCATGATTTCCCGTGAGGTAATACACTTTGGTACCATTCACCGCCATTTTTAACAACCTTCGCACAATTTCCATGTGCTCTTTGGGAAAATAACTTTTTTTAAACTGCCACATGTCAAATATGTCGCCGTTCAAAAACAACGTACGCGGCTCGATGCTTTTGAGATAGTTGTACAACTCGCGTGCATGACACCCGTAGGTGCCGAGATGTACGTCGGAAATAACTACAATGTCGAGTTCGCGTTTCATTTTTAAAATTTACCGAATGACGAGGGCCTTCTATTTGTTATCGAGGCTGTCTAAAGTTTTCTCAACGATTGCCTTTTATGACTTTTGGATTCCGACTGCGTTAAATTTTTCATCATAGTTTCCGGCTATGACTGCAAAATTTGCCTTGTCTCACCTCAAAATCCATTAATAGTCAATTCGTCAAAAAACTTTAGACAGCCTCATCATTTTTTCAACAAAAACCCGCGCCGGGAATAACATTTTACCTGAATGGGAACAACGGGCGAATGGACAGCGGCAAAACATGGTG
>JANRLZ010000026.1:0-8691 GCA_033762055.1 Saprospiraceae bacterium | reverse complement strand
GGCCCATCCAGCCGGACTTGATGTTGTTGTTTTCCGGCGTCCCGTCGCCGCCTGAAAGCCAGATGTCGGTGCCTTTGAAATGGCTTTGGTTCATTTGCTCGTACCCGACGCCCTGAATAATGGCGGCATACCCATTTTCATACATTTCCTTGATTTTCTGGAAGGCCGGGTGGATGCCCACCTGATCGGCGCTACCCAGGGTTCCGTCAAGGTTGATGATGGTATCTTCCGGCAAACCAATGGCCGGACGCAGGTTGGCATAAGTATCCAATTGATTGAGCGGGATGATGGTATTCAGACCGTCGTTGCCGCCACTGAGCTGGATCAAAATAAGCACACGGTCTTCGACCCCGTCGCAACTGTTGAGCAGCCGTGCCATTTTACTGTTGGCAAAAGGCCGCAAGGCCGTACCGTTCACCACAAACGGCGTTACCGTTGCGGCGGGAAATATTTTGAGAAAATTACGTCTTTTCATTGTTTCACTTTGAATAATGTGATAGTGAGTTAAAACGTCTGGTACTCCGGCGAAAAGAGAACGGCTTTAATCAGTCGCTCCAGTGCCAGGGTTACCTCGGTGGCATCATTGGTATTCAGGTAATTCTGCCACTCATAAGTCCAGTCGGCCGGTGGCAGGTTGTCGAGAAATACCGTGATATGGAAGTAGTTGAAACGATCGGTGTCCACTTCCTCCGGAAGGAGGTATTTGAGCAAATCCTCCACCAGCACCTGTGAATCAAGTGCGTTGCTGATGACCCCGCTGTTGCGCACCCAGGGTGCGATGTTGAGTTTGGTGCCCAATTGCTGCGTCGGCGTACCGCCAATCGTCAACAGACCGGACAAAAACATCTCCGGCATCTTGTAGCGTGAGATAATCGTGCTGGAGTTGAACCACTGGTGACTGTAATCAGGTTCCTGATAATATGCCGGATAGCCTGCCACATCCGAGGCAAAAAAGAGCGGCAGATTGGCGGTGCTGAAGGCTCTTTGCATCATACCGCGTTCAAAAATCTGGAAATACGCAGCGGTATTGACCATTGGATCTGGAAGCGGCATGCCGAAGAACGACATCGTTTGGAAATTCAGTTCCAGGGGCGATTTGATCATGCCCCCTACCGTTTCATCGGCATTATCGGCGTCATCGGCATCAAAGAAATGCTGGCTTTGCAAGAGTTGCTGCAATACCGGCTTTACTTCAAAATTGTTGGCAACCAGTGTGTTGGACAAAGGAACAATGATGTCGTTTTCAATTTCCGATGTGATGTTCCGGCCAACGAAAAAACGGTAAAGCCGGCGACACAGGTTTTTAGCGGTTTCCGGCTGGGCAAAAACCATGTCCACAAAAGCCTGCAACTCCACCCACATTTCTGCAGCGTTGGAGGCCCCTGTGATGACGGTACCGTTAAACTTGGCCGAAAATTGTTTGCTATTGACATCGTGTGCATTGAATGCCACGTCGCCGCGCGGAATACCGGTTTCGGCATCCACCACGTCGCGGTTCAGGCGCGTACGGAAGCCGGTCAATACCCTGGCGGCTGCGACAATATCATCTTCTGTGTAATTGGTGTAGTCGCCCGGGCCAATTTGCGGGCCCTTTCCGATGGTAAACAGTTCGAAAAACTCGCGGGCGAAGTTTTCATTAGGGTTGTTTTTGGTGTTCTGGGTATTGTTGAGGTAAACCAGCATGTTGTTGTCTACCACTAATTTGTAACACAGTTTTTTGAAATTACCCAATGCGCCCCAGCGCATCAATTGCAGGTAATCAAAAAAGGCGGACGAACGCGCTGTATTGGCCGTTGTCTGCATAAACTGGTGGAAAAAAAACTGCATTTTATGGCCGATTCCCGTATCGCGGAGGGCTTCATTGCACCACCAGGAAATTACCCAGCGACGGAGTACAAAGTCTTCGGCAGGCAAATCGTTGAAGGGCGAACCCGGCAGCGGCAAGAGCCAGGTTTCAATTTGCGAGCCTTGTACCTGCAAATCTTTGTAGAAAGGTTGGCTAACATTAAAGGCTTGTAACTGAAGCAATGAATCAAGCGCCTGGGCGGCGGTTTGCCCGGCCATTTGATCCACTCTGGGCTTTGTGAAATTGAAACTCGTGCGCCGCAACAAATGCGCCGCCCGACGATGTCCCAACGTACCCGCCAAAGGAGAAAGTGATGCCATAGTTCGGGAATAGGAATGAAAAGTGAAAATTATGACTGGTTTCCGAAGAAGTCGGGCCTTTGACCAAAAGAGACAGAACGGGTTTAACGAATCGTTTTGTTTTTTTTAAGCGGCTGTTTGAGTTTCCTTGCCGGAGGTTTGAAAAGAGAAATCTGGAGACGGGCAAGACTTATCTCATCTGCACCAAAAAAAACGGGCGCCTGCGTCAAATAGACCCAGGCGCCCGTAAAAAAGGGAGAAGATAATCCGGTTTTTATTGCACCACATCGTCCTTGTCTTCCACGTACCGCACAGAAAAAGCCGCAAACAGGAAGAAGACCCCCGCCGTCACAATCGCCCAAACGGCATTTTTACCATACACATGCTCCACAATCGGTCGGTTGACAATTCCGCTGACGACCTGGGGAATTGTGATAAACAAGTTAAAAATACCCATATATACCCCCATTTTGTGCGCAGGAAGCGCGCCGCCAAGTATGGCGTATGGCATAGCCAGGATACTCGCCCAGGCGACGCCGACTGCCGCCATGGATACAATCAAAAATTCCGGGTTCGGAGCAAAGAACACCGAAATCAGCCCCAGACCGCCGATGCTCAACGAAAGGGCGTGGGTGCGTTTGCGCCCCAGTTTGGCGGCAATTTTGGGCAACATCAGCGCATATATTGCCGAAACCCCATTGTAAACGCCAAAAATGATCCCTGTCCAGCTCCCTGCATCGTTGTATGCCTGGGAGGTGGTGTCGTTAATCACGCAACCATACACATGATGGGCAATAGCCGGATGCATGAACACCCACATACTGAACAATCCGAACCAGGAAAAAAACTGCACCAAACCCAGCTGGCGCATGGTGGTCGGCATGGCTTTGAAGTCTTTGATAATCAACCCGATGCCGCCTTTTTCATTCGCTGCTTCTTCACCGGAAAAACGGGCGTGTTCCTGCGGAGGATATTCTTTGGTGGTCAGGATGGTCCAAAGTATGGCGCCAAAGAATATGGCAGCGCCGATGTAAAAGGCCAGTTTGATGTTTTCGGGTACGATGCCTTGTCCGGCAGTATCGGGTACACCCGCTTTTTTGGCTAAAAACCAGGGCAGCCACGAGCCGACTACGGCGCCGATGCCGATCAGGGCGGTTTGTACCGAAAACCCCAGGGTACGTTGTTCGGTGGATAATTTATCGGCTACCAGTGCGCGAAAGGGTTCCATGGCCACATTGAAAGAGGCATCCATGATCATCAGCATTCCGGCGCCCATCAGCACAGGCGGTAAAGCGCCTGCCAGCAATCCGGCATTGGGCATCAATATCATGCCGAAACAGGCAGCGATAGCGCCTGCCAGAAAAAAAGGTTTGCGCCGCCCCATTTTCACCCAGGTTCGATCAGAATAATAGCCGACGATGGGTTGCACGATCATGCCCACAATGGGCGCCACGAGCCAGAAGTTGGGTAATTCCTCCACTTGTGCGCCATAACGCTGAAGAATACCGCTTGCATTGGAATTTTGCAGGGCAAACCCGGCCTGAATGCCGAGAAAACCAAAACTCATATTCCAAATATTTCGAACCGAGAGAAGGGGTTTGGAGGCAGAATTGACGGAGGGTGTCGAAGAAAGGGCCATATTGTTTTGTTATTGATCGCAAAGATTAAAAAAGTTATTGTAAAATTTACACGTAGAAAAGTAAACGCAGTATTCGTACCGACATAAAAAAACCCGCTACTTTACAGCAGCGGGTTCAAATCCATCCTTTATATAAAACCTTCTTGCTTTCTACATCAGGTGCGGGTGTTCGAAAAATTCGACAATCCCGGTTTCCACATCGTACATCCCTCCCACAATGGCGATCTCATGCGATTCGACCATTTTTCCGATAATCATGCTGCGTTTGGCGATGTCGTCCATTACGCTGTGTACATTCTTGGCCGCCACGGCGTCGGGATAGGCATACGGGGTGCCGTTTACATACGGCGTCCGATCCATTACAGGTCTGATTTTACTCAACAGACCGGTCAGGTGTCCCAATTCTACGTGGTCGCAGGCGCCCTTGATCGCGCCGCATTTGGTATGCCCCAGCACGACAATAATTTTGGCGCCGGCGATTTTACAGGCAAATTCCATAGAGCCAAGGATGTCTTCATTGAGGATGTTGCCGGCAATTCGGACGCTGAATATGTCGCCCAGCCCCTGATCAAACACCAGTTCGGTACTGGTGCGTGAATCAATACAACTGAGTATGACGGCAAACGGGTGTTGCCCTTCCTTGGTGTCGTTGACTTGCTGCAGCAGGTTGCGGTTTACTTTCAGGTTTTTTACAAACCGCTCGTTCCCGTCGCGCAACAGCTTCAAGGCCAACGACGGCGTAATTTTGGATTGCATCTCTTTTGTTAGTGTACGCATGGTCTTTAATGTGTGATAGTCAAATTAAAACTGCCGTATTCAGGTACGACAATTCAGGATGATTTATAGGCTACTTCATGGTAGCCGTTCAAATTGGGCCCTAAAAAGAGCCGGGCATAGATCCGAAACACCGCTAAACCGTCCAATATCAGGCTCAAAGCCGTGAATCCCAGCAAGAAAAACTGGTGTTCATCAATATTTCCTAAAAGAAGATCTTCCCCGATAAATGTGGGGGTGATGGGGAATCCCGACAAGCCCAGGCAAGCCAGCACAAAAGCGAAAGCCAGTCCCGGATAGTAAAATGAATGACCGTGAAAACGATCCAGTTGTACCGATGCGCGCCATTGATCGAGGCGCCACAGACAGTAAAAACCTACCAGGGCCGAGACCACAATTCCGCTGAGGAATAAATGAATTTGCCGGTATTCAAACTCGGCGTTTAAACCGATGGACAAGGCGGAAAACAATTGATTCATCACCACCAACGCCAGGGCATTGTACGCGCTTCCTCGCTCTGCAAATGCTTTTAATGCCATCAAAGTGCCCAAAACCGCCATTGCCGAGGGCAAATAACCCAAGACCGGCTCCGGCAGCAAAGAGCGGTTGTAAACAAAATAAAATCCGCAAAGAACAAGTGGCAGGAAAACAAAACCCAGCATCCGAAGGTTTAAAAATTGCAGGTGATTTCCTGCCCATTTTAGCGGATCCCACAGGAAATGCCGCATAAATGCATCCAGGTTCCACTCCTTGATGCCGAGTACATAAGCAGATGCCCGGATTTTGTTCCAGAACGAATGCAGGTTCTTCAATGCAGGTTTTTTGAAATAGAAAAACTGGTCGTGTATCAAATAACTCAGTACCGAAGGCGATACCAGCAGCTGATAGGTGCGCAAAAAAGCGTTCGCAGCAAAATGAACCAGTGCAAGCGTATGCCAACCTAATGCCACTTCAACAAACATCAACCCGATTTGAGCCACCGATGCATAGGCTATCTGGGTTTTTACCGTTGATTGTACCCGCGCCGTAACGCCGGCAGTCAGCGCTGTCAGCAAGCCAATGACAACCACTACCGTTTTAAAAACCCAACTTGCCTCCCAAATGGGATAGGTGCGTAAAAGCAAAAACACCCCAATGTGAACCGACAAGGATCCATAAAATATAGCGCTGCTCGTCGTCGGCCCTTCCATGGCCCTGGGTAGCCAGGATGAAAGCGGAAACTGCGCCGATTTTACCACCGCTGCGAGCAAAAAGATGGCTGGTACCAGCACCGGATACACGGAATGTTCCGTGAAATTCGGATCGGTTACGGCGCCATTCAGAAAATCGGCAAAATTGACATTCCGCTCGAAGGCATGGTGCATCAGCCAGATACCGATCAACAGGGCTACATCAGCCACCCGATAAAGTGAAACCACTTTCAGGGCATTTTTTACGGGCAAATAACGATCTCGGTAATAGGCAATCAGAAAAAATGAAGTAACCCCCAATATCTCCCAGCCAATAAACAGTGTTTCAAAATTACCGGCAAACAACACAATTTTAAGACCGGCAAAAAAGAACATCATATTGTTGAAGTATCGCTTGTACCCGCGATCACGATGCATGTAATAACGACTGAAAATCAGGACCAACAAGGTCAAAACTGCGGCGACAATACCATAAACAGCCGTCACGCGATCAAAATAAAAGTCAATCGAAAAGTGCGAATCATGGGTTTCATACAAGACAGGTCCCTCGAAAAACAATACCGGAAATTGCGCCATGCTCCAGGCGCCTGTCAATATCGCCAAGGCCGCCAGTTGCAGCCCCACGGTTGCTACCGACACCCCGAAAATCATTTTTTCGTTGCGACCGGGCAGCAGCACGCTTAACAACCACCCCCCCAAGGGAAGCAGGATGAAACAGGACAGATATTGATTCATTTACGCTCTTCTTTGCAATATTTGTACAGGCAGGTTTTCCTGCGTAGCATCCACGATATGATTCGTTTTCATGGCGACAGCATTTTCAAGCATGATCTTCACATCCTGAATTCGGTTCAGGGACGGGCTCAAAGGCTTGTACAGCACAAAATTCCCGGATCGGAAATAATAAATAGCGCCGGTTTCCGGATGTATCGTTGCCAGGTGCACCCATTCCTTGTCAAACCATTCATATACTGCCGGTTCCGACTGAATGGTTTGCAACACCACGGCAGGGTAGTGTTCCACTAAAATCATCAATCGAACCGGGTCATGGACTTCAATCATCTGCAAAGGAAGACCGGGGCGCAAATCACCATCGCTGCTGTTTGCCACGCCGATCAGTCCAACCACATTGTGGGGTAATTTGGTACCCGCGCCCAGTTTGTAATTGTCCATGCGCGAGAAATAGTATTCAAGGTTAATGCCGCCGCAAACCACCGGCAAGGGACGCATAACACCCAGCAACAACTTTCCGTCGGGATCGGTACGATGATCGTAGGAATTCATAAATGCCCGCCGATCGAGGAACAGGTGCTTGCTGAAATCGCGGTGCCCGACAAAACAAAGGGCGTTGGTACCATGCCCCAGTTCAGGGCGCGGTTCAAAAAGCGACACCGATCGGCGCAAAATGGCCGAACGTACCGATTTCAACCCTTTTTTGGTATCAATAGAAGCAAAGCGCCGCGAACGTTCCTTGGCATTCATATCGAGTGCGCGTTCGAAATTTGCCTTGTTTTTGTGGTGGTTTTCAATATGTTGCGCAGGAATCTCCGATTCGTCATAAAATGCGATCTGATCGGCTGCCGTATCGTGCAGACTGCCCACAAACCAGGTGTTTTCGGGGATAATCAGCCCTCTTTCCGCCAGCAAAGCCCTCACTTTTTTGTGATTTGCCATGAATGCAAACACACGGGCATTTACCGATCCGGGCCTGCCGCTGCAAGCGCCACAGTCGTGCGCGCCGTGGTGCGGGTTGTTGGCACTGCTGGAGCCGTGTGCTACGACATAAACCAGCGGGGCAAAACCTTTTATCATCCCGATACCGCGCAATAAATTTTCAACTCGGGTCGCCATTTCCGGCACGGTAAACCCGATTTGCAAGCCATTTTCACGATCATCCGGGTGTTTGTTTTCGATCGTCAAAGCCCCCGACGACTGCATGTGCGCAAAAGCATCGGAAATGGCCGGACTCATTTTTGGTTGAAAAATATGCTGGAACAAGCGCCCTGCCGCCATAAACCCCAGGGTTATGGTGGATAAAAAGCCACGCAGCAGGGTGTGTGTGTGTTTCGTGTACAACAACTCTTTAGCGCGATGTCCGTTGGTTCCGTATTCTTTGATGAGGTATTTGGGCGTCACCGGCGCCGGGCATAGTTTTTCATAAAACTGCCCGTTTTCCGGTTGAAAATAAAACTCAACGCCAAAGAATCCCGGGCACCCCAGCGTTTCAGCGTGCGGGTCGGCGGCTTCCAGGTGCCTGCGCAGCGAGTCTTCTCTTTCGTCAATGCAGAAAATGGCCTGAAAGCTGCCGGGGCGTCTTTCCGGGGAATCCCCGGTTTCGGCTTGTTGCAAACCGGCAAATACCTGATCGTAGTAGCTCCACTCGAAGGCATCTTGCCAAATGGCATAAATTTCGTGTAGTTCGGTGCGGGGTATTTCGGCAAAGAGGTCGAGCGGCCGGGGGGTAATGGTATCGCAGAGGGGGCGCCAGTTTTTCCCGGCTTCCGTTTCGAGCGCATCCATCTCCAGCAGGAGTTCGAGGATGATCAGGTCGCGGAGTTCGATTTTTTTCTGGTATAAATTTGCATCAGGCCGCGATTCGAGCGTTGCCACCATACCCGACCAGCCGCGGTGTGCAAATTGTTGATCGAACAGATACTGCGCGAAAAAAGCCTCATTGCCGACGATTCGTTTCAGCAAATGAGGAATCGTGCAATTTGCCTCATCCATTAAAAGTGCCCGGGTGTTTGGGTGGCGAAAAAAACCGGCAAAACTCTCTTTCTCCAGGGCGCGGATGGCAAACAACAATCCTTTATCTTCGAAAGGAAAATGCCACAAAGCAATACCCTGATCGAGGTAACTGCCCAGGATACGAAACAACAGCGGTTGCACTAAATTGTCGAGATCAATGCGATATGCATTTTTCCACTGCGCGCGCAGGCGGCC
>JANRLZ010000025.1:0-6979 GCA_033762055.1 Saprospiraceae bacterium | reverse complement strand
GTTCCCGGTTAGTTCCACCGTAATGGTCAGGGCATCATCGGTACTCAAGAAATTGGTATCTGTTTTTACCTGCCAGTTGTAGCGACCAACACCGCCCGTAAACGCTTCATTTGTCGAAACGGGCAGCGCTTTTACCTGAATACTGACCGGTTGGGTTTGCAAGGTCACGGGTTTGGGGCCAAAAAAGAACCCCTGGGTACCGGGTTGTTCAATACCCACACTGACGCGGGCCGCACCGACGACAAGTTCGCCTTCTTCCTGTGGGAAAAGCGCTTCTTCGTACAAGGTTCGAACCGCGTATTTTTTGCCTTTTAAACTTAGGTATTCTACCCGTTTGTCGAAACGGATTTTTTCCCGCGTGTAAAAACCATTAAAATCAGGGAGTGAAATCAAATCATAACCATCCACCGACAACTGGGTGTACAGACGGATGCGCCAGGTGAGCTGCTGACCAATGTATGCCTCTTTTCGGTCAAATTCGGCGGCAATAAACACCTTGTCATCGCCGGTTGGCACCTGGACGCTTCCTTTGCTGCCTGCGGTAACCGACAGTACTTTAACCGTCAACGGTTTGGTTTGCAATGTTTGGCGCCCAACGGTAATGCTGGCTGGCCCGATGGTATAAACGCCTGGTTTAAGCGCAGTTAGCTCCAGCGACCAGGTTTGGCTGGTACTGCTGCGGCCATTGACAATACTCATTCCGCGCATTTCGGAAATACCGCCGGCGCGAAATCCGGTAAAGGAAGGAGGAGAAAAACGGGTACCCTCTGCATTTTTGAGGGTAAAACTGAGCTCGAAAGGCACGCCGACGATCACTTCTTTGCTTGAAATGCCCGCCTCGAATGTAATACCCGACTGAGCAAGCAACAGCGTTGGTAAAAAAAGAAAAAAGGCCGCCCACACTCCTTCACGAAGGGCAGCGGCATTTTTTCGACTACAATCGCTGGGACAATGGGCGGCCATAAATTACATCTTGATCGTCTTTATTCTCTTTTTGGGTTCGGCGATAGAAGGGCGGGCGGGCATTCGTTTTTGCGAACCGGGTTTTATACCATCCGGGTGGGGAGTAGCATGTACCGTAATCGGGTCGCTTCGCAACTCACCTTCGCTGGTTTTAATACTGACCGAGGGAATAATCCAGTCGCCTGCTTCTGCCGGCGTTATGGTGTAATAATAGGTCGCCGAACTGGTGGTTTCGCCATTGGCGATCGAAAT
Source organism: Saprospiraceae bacterium (assembly GCA_033762055.1). GTDB lineage: Bacteria > Bacteroidota > Bacteroidia > Chitinophagales > Saprospiraceae > M3007. Next base: position 5,764 of record JANRLZ010000025.1, on the reverse strand, counting down.
GCTCGATGATTGGCTGCTTCCCAATACTATAAAACCGGCAGCATCCCAATCCGGCGGGGTGAATTTACCGGCGCTCTTGGCATTTTCGAGGGTAAATGTAACCCGAATTGCCTCTCCTACGGCTACAGCTGCGGGGTTGGCTTCTGCATAAAATCGCGCCTGGTTTTGCGCAAAAACACCCGTCAGGGCGCTCAGAAAAAAGGAAAAAATTAAAACGGTGTTACGCATGGCTGGAGTTGTTTTTGTGTGGGACAAAATTAGGTATGTTAATGTCGAACTTACCAATTTCATAAACGGCTCAAAAAGTACCGGCGTTCCAGACGAACCGGTCGTGCGCCGGTTACATTTTTTATCTTTTTTCCAACGATTCAGGACTGCAAATTGTTCATCTGTTTTTTCTCTTGCTCCCTTCAAATCAAGAAATATTACGCCCAAACCTGCTGTTTCCGATAAGCTACGCCGCGAAAAAAAGCAACGGGGGTACCATCCTGCTTACGCACCGTAATGGCGTAATTTGAAATGGCCTTTCCGAGGTGATCCTCTTTCGCTTCTGCGGTAAGCACATCACCCTCCAACACCGGTGCTGTGTGTTCAACCGTACAGTGGATCGAAACGGTATGTCGCCCGCGGGTATTGCAGGCAAAGGCAAAGGCACTGTCGGCCAGCGAAAAACTGATCCCTCCATGCGCTACGCCAAATCCGTTGAGCATTTCTGCACGTACGGTCATACGAAGGGTGCAGGCGCCCTCGCCGATAGCGACCAATTCGGCGCCCAGCCATCGGCTGAACGGGTCGTTGTCGTACATTTTGTGAAAAATTTCAATCGGCGACATGGCATACCAGAATTTTTGTGATTTGCATGATAAACAAAATGATAGATTGGCTTGATTTTCAAGGATTTGAACCGCTGTATTTTCGCAAATCACTTTCGTTTGGATATCATAGTCAACTAAAGGATGCGGCACGCAGCAACTGCAACTGAAACCCGTAGGGCGTGAAACAATAAACAAATGACCCATCGGGAGCGGGCTCCAGGAATCGCATACGGGGAATATTGCGCAACTCGGCTATCACGGCATCCATATCCGGTACCAGCAGCGCAATATGACACCCCGGCACACTGCTTTCGCGCAGGGGATTGATGGCTTCTCCTCCTGCTTTCCATTCTTTTAATTCGATAACGGAAGTGCCGGCCTGCAATCGGGCGCTTCGCCCCGTCGCGCTGGGCGGCATGGCGAACACCCGCGTGGTTTGATCGCCCTGAAACTCCAGTCCGGCTTGTGTGGATAATAGATGAAAACCGAAATAAGTCTGAAAAAACTGGACGGCTGCGTCCAGATCGGGTACGACAAAGCTGCAATGATCCAGTTTTGCGGAGGGAAATACTGCCATGGAAAAATTTTGGCCAAAGATAGGCTGAAAATTACAGCGTATGCAAAACCGGCGGCATTTTGAATTTTCTCAAAGGCTGTTCGATTTTCCTTGCCGGAGGATTTATCCGTCCAGGTCGTTCAAAATTCGCCACAACATATCCTTGAGGGATTGTAAATTCTGGTTTGTCATGGCTGAAATGAAGATGACCGGGATTCCGGGCGGCAAGGTAGGGCGCAACATTTTCTCCAGGTCCTGGTCAATCAAATCGCTTTTACTGATTGCCAGCAAACGGGGTTTGTCGAGTAGTTCGGGGTTGTATTCTTCCAGTTCGTTGAGCAATATTTTGTATTCCGCATCAATACTCCGGTCGGTATCGGCCGGGATCATGAATAACAACACGCTGTTGCGCTCGATGTGACGCAAAAAACGATGCCCCAGCCCGCGGCCTTCGTGCGCCCCTTCGATGATGCCGGGAATATCGGCCATGATAAACGTTTGCCCTTCCCTTACTTTAACAATACCCAGCTGAGGTACCAGCGTAGTGAAAGGATAATCGCCGATTTTGGGTTTGGCTGCTGTGACGGCGCTCAAAAGGGTACTTTTTCCTGCGTTGGGAAATCCAACCAATCCGACATCAGCCAGTACCTTCAATTCGAGGATAACCCATCGCTCTTCGCCTTCCTCACCGGGTTGGGCATAACGCGGGCTTTGGTGGGTGGCGGTTTTGAAGAAGTTGTTGCCTTTGCCGCCTCGACCGCCGGGCATCAGGATTTTTCGTTCGTCGCGCTCGGTGATTTCCATCAAAAACTCGCCGGTTTCGGCGTCGCGGGCAACGGTACCAAGCGGTACTTTTACGATTACATCATTTCCATCGGCGCCGGTTTTGAGACCACCTTTGCCGCCTTGTCCGTCTTGTGCGGCGATGTGTTTGGTATATTTGAGCGAAAGCAGGGTCCATTCCTGCGGTTCGGCCTGCAAAATTATATGTCCGCCACGACCGCCGTCGCCGCCATCGGGGCCGCCTTTGGGCACTCCGGGGCCACGGTAAAAGTGAACACTTCCTGCACCGCCTTTGCCCGAACGAAACAGTATTTTGACGTAATCTACGAAATTTTCCATAATTGGGGGGCAAAGGTAAGCAATGCTGCTCCTTTTGCGCCGAAGCCGTAGTTTCGCGACGGAAATTCAACAGATGACACATGAAAAAAAGACTGCTTGACCCCAATGAATCCATCTTTCTCGACGGCCCGCGCGAACGGCATTTTGAATTGTTTTTTGCATTTCGGGTGTTTTGGGAATTTGTACGCGGTTTTCGCGCCTTGCATTTTGTAGGGCCTTGCGTCACGGTATTCGGATCGGCCCGTTTCAAGGAAGGGCATCGTTATTACGAGGAAGCGCGAGCGGTGGGCGCGCGCATAGCAACCGATCTTGGCATGACGGTGATGACCGGTGGCGGACCGGGTGTCATGGAAGCCGCCAACCGCGGCGCCAAGGAGGCCGGCGGCGCATCGGTGGGTTGCAATATCGTGCTGCCGCACGAACAGGTTGAAAACCCCTGGCTCGACAAATATGTGACGATCAAGTATTTTTTTGTGCGTAAAGTATTGCTGGTGAAATATTCCTACGCGTTTGTCATTATGCCGGGCGGATTTGGCACCATGGACGAGTTATTTGAAACCCTGACATTGGTACAAACCCGGAAAATCAGCAATTTCCCGGTGGTGATTATGGGGCTTGATTTTTATGCCCCATTGCGGGAGTACCTGCAATTTATGGCCGACCAGGGCACCATTTCACGCGAAGACCTGGATTTGGTTTTGTTCACCGACGATCCGGCAGAAGCTACGGCACATATCGGTCGCTACATTTCTCAAAATTTCCAGGTAAAAAAACGGCGCATCAATCACCCCTCCTGGTGGTTGTTTGAGAAAGCTTAGGGACGGTTGAAAATAACTTGTGAATTTCAGGTAGTTTCGTTTTCAGGCTGATGCTTGAAAAGGAAGCACATCAAATTGATAAGTTATGATTCACCCGTTCCTTAACTACATTTCAAATACGATTTCCCCATCGTCGGCCAGCCACATTTTTACGGTTGGAAAACGATACATGATATTGGCAAAAACCACATAAAAATCTTCTGCGCGGATATTGGGAGCGTCGTCGGGGTTGCGGTACAAGTGCATGAGCCGTTGAAAAATCGCCTCGGGAATCTGCGTATCGTAAGCCAGTCCTTTTAGTCGCAGTTCGAGCGGCGATTCCTGCAGGGTGGTAATATAAAGTTCGAGCAGGCGCGACAGGTAAAACTTGTCTCTGATCGCGCGGGGGTGCAATCGTTTCATCATTCAGGAGGCAATAGCGATCGTGGCACAACTAAGTTTGGTGTTTGCATGAGCCAGAAGCGCTTGTCCGCACACTTCGAGCGTGGCGCCGGTCGTAAGTACATCATCAACCAGCAGTAAATGTCGGCCTTCAATAAGTGCGGGTTTTTCCACAGAAAAGACTTCGCCGACATTTTGGAAGCGATCCATCCGTTTTTTCCGGGTTTGGGTTTCGGTAAATTCCCGACGATGTAACACCTGGTGCAGCACTGGAATTTCGAGGGCTTCCGACAGGCCGCGGGCAAACATGGCGCTTTGGTTGTAGCCGCGCAACCGTTCTTTGCGGGGGTGCAGCGGTACCGGAATAATACTTTCTACCGAACTGAAGTGCGGCACTGTTCGTAGTTTTTGCCCGAATTCCCTGCCGATTAGTATCCCGATTTCCGGTTTGTTTTTGTACTTTAGGTGGTGAATGGCCATCCGGATCGGACTGTTTCGGGAAAAATAATAGGCAGCGGCGCCGGTTTCGAGAAAGAGGCGCCCCCAAAGACGCTGGACAAATTCATTTTCTTTTAGCATGTACATGTCGGAAGCTGCCAGTTTGGCCTTGCAACGGTAACAAAAACAGACGTTGCCGGCGGGGCGCTCGTTGCCGCATGCAACACAGAGTTCGGGGTAAAGCAGGTGGAGAAGGCCGGACCAGAGTTCGGCGAGGGAGGGGATTGTGATCATGTGGTTTAAAGTTTTTTTCAAAGTTAAAACGAAAAATGACAAAAACAAAGGGGTTTTGCGCTGTTTTTGTTTGAAAGTCAAAAAAGATCAAAAAAATTTAAAAAAAGATTTGAAACTGTTTGGACGAAAAAGAAACGTCCGCTTACCTTTGCGACCCGTTTTGAAAAACCACTTGATAAAAAGTATAAACGCGCCAATTTTCATTGGTTGATTTATAAAGAGTTCATTGACGTACTGACAGCAGAAGAGAGTGAGAGAGATTTAGGTAAGGACGATAAAGAGAGCGACTAAATATTCGCGAGGATATTTGGTTAAGAATACACGATGGAGAGTTTGATCCTGGCTCAGGATGAACGCTAGCGGCAGGCCTAATACATGCAAGTCAAGGGGGTCGCAAGATCACCGGCGGACGGGTGCGCAACGCGTACACAACGTGCCCTTGGGAGGGGGAAAGCGATGGGAAACTGTCGGTAATACCCCGTGGTATCACTGGATGGCATCATTTGGTGATTAAAGTACAAGCGCCCAGGGATCGGTGTGCGTCCGATTAGGTAGTTGGTGAGGTAACGGCTCACCAAGCCGATGATCGGTAGGGGGTGTGAGAGCATGGCCCCCCACACGGGTACTGAGACACGGACCCGACTCCTACGGGAGGCAGCAGTAAGGAATATTGGACAATGGGCGGAAGCCTGATCCAGCCATGCCGCGTGAAGGATGAAGGCGCTCAGCGTTGTAAACTTCTTTTGGATGGGGACAAACCACCCGACTTGTTGGGTGCTGAGGGTACCATCAGAATAAGCACCGGCTAACTCCGTGCCAGCAGCCGCGGTAATACGGAGGGTGCAAGCGTTATCCGGAATCACTGGGTTTAAAGGGTGCGTAGGCGGCGCTCTAAGTCAGCCGTGAAATTGCCGGGCTTAACCTGTGCGACTGCGGTTGATACTGGGGTGCTTGAATGGGGTTGAGGCTGGCGGAATGCGGCATGTAGCGGTGAAATGCTTAGATATGCCGCAGAACACCGATTGCGAAGGCAGCCAGCTGGGCCTTTATTGACGCTGAGGCACGAAAGCGTGGGGAGCAAACAGGATTAGATACCCTGGTAGTCCACGCCCTAAACGATGCTCACTTGCTGTTCCTTTTTCGGAGGGAGTGGCGCAGCGAAAGCGTTAAGTGAGCCACCTGGGGAGTACGCCGGCAACGGTGAAACTCAAAGGAATTGACGGGGGTCCGCACAAGCGGTGGAGCATGTGGTTTAATTCGATGATACGCGAGGAACCTTACCTGGGCTAGAATGTGTGAGGAAGTGATCTGAAAGGTGATCGCCCGCAAGGGCTTCATAC
>JANRLZ010000024.1:0-4333 GCA_033762055.1 Saprospiraceae bacterium | reverse complement strand
AGAAGGGCATCATTCAAGATTTAGTGATTTTTAGTAGTCGGCAGCACATTGGGTGTGCTGTACCAGAACAGCGTCTCACTTTTTCAACAGAAAAAGGCAAGTGCCTACGTCGCTTTCGGCATCTGTTTGAAAAGTCAAGCGCACACGATTTGTACCTGATTGCACAGGTTACAGCAGGCTGACGTCGCGTTTTTTCATTGAACCCTCCATTTGAAAACAAGGCAATGAAAAACAGTTCATTGATAGGTTGTTCGCTTCTACTTCGTCGAACACCTACCATTGACAAAATCAGCAGGATATGTCACACCAACCATTACTCCCGCTTAAGGTAGTCTTTCGGGGCAGACTTGAATTTGGTTCGCAACGGACCTACGACATGGTTTTGAAACACTGGAATACCCGTGTGGAAAACTATTTCAAAGCCGATGTCCTCTTCAAGGCCGAACAGGTTTTCACCGAAGAAGATTATGCGCTGACGGTGCCGCAGCAAACGCTGATGAGTACCGAAAAACGCTGGCGCAGCACAACGGCCCTGCTTTATGAAGTAGCGCAGTTTGCCCTTGCAGGCAATGTGGGCGCTTGGTGGGTGCAAAACGGCAAAGTCCTCGATCAACATCTCATCGAGCCCAAGAGCGACAAGGCGGCAGTGGCTGAATTTTTGCGCGGGCGCGAACTGGTGCAGCAAGGCGGTATGGAGCAGGCCAATGAAGCGCTGACCAACGCCATTGAAAAATATGCCCGCCATGCCCTCGCCTACGAGCGTCGCGGTTATGTGAACTACAAGCTGAAAAACTACAACGACGCGCTCTACGATTTCTCGAAAAGTATCGCCATTTATGCCCATAATCCCGAGCCGTTCTACGGACGCGGAAAGGTGTATATGCTAAAAAATGAATGGGATGCTGCCATACAGGATTTCCAGCAGGCCATTGACCGTTCCCTGGCCGTGCAACCCATTTACTGGCTGGCCCGCCTGCGCAAAGGCGATTGCCTCTACCATGCCAAACGCTACGCCGAGGCGATTCCTGAGCTGAAATTATACCTCCAGCGTGGCTTTTCGGAAAATGATCCCAACCTGCGCTTCCGTCCCAAAGCAGAATTCCTGCTGGCAGAATGTGAAAAAATGAAGTAGTGTGGTCACGGAGTGACAGACCGAAATAGTCCCCAGGCAAGTAAAATTTCGAGCAACAACAGGCACACCGCCCCGCCGATAAACCAGTGGAAATAATCGGTGCTGCGACGCACCGTACTGACTTCGATTTTGGTTTTTTCCAGCCGGTCAATTTCATCGTAAATCGCCTCCAGATCACGCGCCGAAAATGCGCGGTAAAACCGCCCGCCGGTCATTGTTGCCATTTCTTCCAACAGACGGGTATCAAAACGCATAAAACGCGGTTTAAAAACGTATGAGCCGTCCGGGTTGCGTTGCGAGGGCGACATGACGACGCCCTCTGTACCAATTCCAACGGTATAAACACGCACCCCCAGCGTTTTCGCAATTTCAGTCGCCTGCAGCGGCGAAATATAACCTTCGTTGTTTTCGCCGTCGGTAAGCAATACGACGATCTTGCTCTTCGAAGGACTGTCTTTCAAACGGTTGACTGCAGTTGCCAGGCCCATCCCGATCGCCGTTCCGTCTTCGAGCCGCCCCACCGTCAGTTCGGCGATAAAAGTTTGCACCACACGTCGGTCGGTGGTGAGCGGACATTGGGTAAATGCCTCGGCGGAAAAGGCGACCAACCCAAGTCGGTCGTGCGGACGTTTGCCCACAAAATCGGACGCCACATTTTTTGCTACCGTCAGCCGGTCGGGTTCAAAATCGCGGCTGAGCATGGAAGGAGAAATATCCATGGCCAACACAATATCGAGGGCGTCGGCCTTTACTTTTTCCTCTTCCCATTTTCGTTGCGGGCGCGCCATGGCAATAATCAGCAAGGCCAGGGCCATCCAGCGCAAATGCCCCGTTTTCTCCCGGACAAGCGTGCGCCAACTGCGTTGAGGGAATGGTTTGCCTGCTTCCGGCATACGCAGCGTAAGTCCCGGTCGCTTTTTCCGAAATAAAAAAGCCAGCGGTAAAAAGAGCAATAGCCAAAGCGGAGCAGCCAGTATCATGGAGCAGGGTCGGGGGGGGCGGGGGTGGTGGCTGAAATAATGTTTCGGGCGATGTCAAGGGCTTCCCGGTGGAAACTTTCAGGCGGTGTGATTCGGGCAAATTTGGCCAGATCGGCTTGTTCCAGTACATCCCGAAGCGCTTCAGGCAAAGATTCCGGGAGATGTTCTTTTTGCAGATATAGGAGGGTTTCAGCCGTGGTTGATTCAAGGGCCGGAATGTTGAACCTTTTTTCCAGGTATTCCCGCAGGATAAACGTTAGTTCGGCATAATGTTCTTTCACTTTCCCCTGTCGCGGCCAGTCTTTTTGCGCAAGGGCTTCCAGTTTTTTCAATGCGCGTTCGTGAGCAGGAAGTTCGATGTTGCGGCTTTGTACGCGTATCATGCGGCGACGCTTTGCCCACCATGCCACCAGTAAAATCAGCGCAATTATTCCCAACCCGCCCAATATCCAGGGGAGGTAATCGGTCCAGAAAACCGGCTCGTGATGAATGTCTTTGATATCGGCCATATCGTTCAGGTCGTCGGGCGAAGGCGTAGCACTGACAACCAGATCCAGGGCGGGAAAAAACAGGGTATCGCCGGAAGCCAAAGGCAGGGCAAGCGGCGCGAGTTGGAGGGTGTCTTCTTCAAAAAACAACACACGCAATTCCATGCGGTACACCGGGTCGTCGCGCTGCCAGTCGCTATGCGCGATGATGTTTTTTTGCGGTAAAACGGCTTGCCAGGGACTGAAATCAAGCGAGTCGGGCCGACCGGCTGAAAGCGGAATTTCCAACACGAGTCGAAGCGGATTGCCGGTTTCCACGTGGTTGCTGTCGGCGCGTAATTGGGCCTGCGCCCGGGCTTCGCTGAGCCAGATACACAGAAAGAACAATGCCCAGACGGCGCCGGGTCTTTTTGTTCTTTGTCCTGATCCGGTGGATATTCCTTTCATTTTTTTGCCCTTTTTTCAAAAAAATGCAACAGCACGGATGCGTACGACTCGGTGGTTTGCAGGCTGAGAAAATCGGCGCCGGCCTTTGAAAAAGCGTTGGCAGCAAACTGGCGGTTTTCGTCAAAACGTTGCGCATACGCCCGGCGAAGCAGCGGGTCGGTGGTGTCGAGCCAGGTGTGGCGCCCTGTTTCTGCATCGCGAGTTTGCAACAAGCCCACATCGGGCAGATTGCGTTCGCGATCGTCCCAGCAATGAATGCCCACGCAATCGTGCCTGCGAGACAGGGTGCGCAACGGAATGTCGTAACCTTTGTCCCAAAAATCGGACAAGACGAAACAGACGCTTCTTTTTTTCAAAACGTTGCGTGCAAACTGAATAGCCGCCGCCAGGTTGGTACCGCGGTCGGCCGCTTGCACATTGAGCAGTTCGCGTAAAATGCGCAGGGTGTGTTGCCGGCCTTTTTGTGGCGGGATATAAAGATCGGGCTGATCGGAAAAAAGCAATAGCCCCACCTTGTCGTTGTTGGTATCGGCAGAAAATGCGAGCAGGGCGCAAATTTCGGTCAGTAACTCCTGTTTCGATGGTTCGCGCAACCCGAAAAAGGCTGAACCGCTGATATCCACCATCAGCATGACCGTCAGCTCGCGTTCTTCCTCGTATATTTTGATATGCGGCTCGCCCGTCCGGGCTGTCACGTTCCAGTCTATGTCGCGCACATCGTCGCCAAACTGATATTGCCGCACTTCACTGAACGACATACCGCGCCCCTTGAAGGCGCTGTGGTAGCCGCCGGTAAAGAGGTTGCGTGTGAGTCGTCGGGTTTTTATCTCGACTTTGCGGACTTTTTTGATCAGTTCTTCCATGGCGGACGAGGGCGCTCAGCGCAAAATCGTTGCCGGATCGGCTTTGCTTTCGGTAGAAATCATCACGCGGCCGTCGCGGGCCCAGGTAAATACGCCGCCGGAGAGTTCGTAAATTCGTTTGAACCCGAGTGCGCGCATTTTTACGGCTGCTTCCAGGCTGCGCTGACTTTGGTCGTCGTAAATAATGACCGGCATTTCGCGATCGAGTTTGACGATGCGTTGTTCAAAATCGGGGTCACTGACGGCGCAATTCATGGCGCGCAGGATGTGCATGTAATTGAATTCTATGTCCGTGCGGACATCAATGAGCGGTATATTCGGATCGGCTTTGCGCAAAGAATCAAGTTCGGCCGGCCAGATGCGGATAATGGATTTGTCGAGCAGGCCGGCGGTAAGCGGATCGGTTTTTTTAGCGATGGCAGG
>JANRLZ010000023.1:0-3090 GCA_033762055.1 Saprospiraceae bacterium | reverse complement strand
CTTGCGGGCAATTCAGTAATAATCCCGGCCATCGGATGGCATTGGCCCTTCGCCCGGCCGTTCCGTCGGGATGACTGGCGCGACCCGACACCCATTTTTCTGTTCCGGCATTTTGAATGGGGAAACCGATTGAATTGGAGGTCGAAGTCGCTGTCAGTTCCATGTATTTTTCACCCAGCAAGTAGACTTCGTAAGAAAGCGTATCGTGTATTTCTGTCCAGGAAAGCCACATGGAGTCGGGGCAAACCTTGGTTACCTGCAGGTTCTGGGGGATACGTACGATACTCGACGGCAAATCGGATGTGTCGCGTTTGGTGCCCCGGATAACCAAAACATGCACTTTCCCGCTCACGGTATTCGGCACTGTCCAGTCGTACATACGGCGATCGCCGCCTACTTTGGTGATAGGGAGAAAGGTATTGCCGCCATCGGTCGTATAACGCAGGGTAAAATTACCATCGTTGCCGTAGGCATCCCAGTGGATGCGCTGTACTTCGCCGGGCGCCATGCCTTCACCGCCTGCCGGATAAGTTACTTTGATTTCGTCTCTGACAAACTCCCAAACGATGTAATAGTGCTGTGGACCCATGGGCACCTCCGTGCCGTTGACCCGGATGGTATAAAGTCCGGGGGTCGGGTTTTCAATCAACACTTGTTCGACGTTGTTGAGCGAATCTCGTCCCAGGCCGGCGGGTGCGTCCAGGAGAGCCGGCGAAGGTGTCGGGTCGAGTTTCCAGGGTAAATTGACCGATCCATCAGGCGAGAAGACGGTCAGGTCGAGATCATTGATCAGGGCGCGGGCATTGTTTTCTCCTGCCGGCGGTTCGACCCAGTAGATCATCACCTTTGCTTCTTTCACTCCGGAAGGTATTTGCAGCGAGTGGCTCAGGTTGTCGCCCTGATCGGCGTCGCCTTCCGTCCAGGTGTTTGACTCCAATACCTTTAATGCCCGCCAGGCATTAACATGTCCCCATCCGAATTTAAAATCCGGGCCTTTGTTGCCCAGGTCGTTGGCAGTGTTTAGGAGTGTGACTTTGAGCAACGCGGAAGGTACATCAGGACTGGAGTAGATACTCCGATATGCCTGGGTAAGTTGGGCCAAACAGCCGACAATGCCCGGCGCTGCGGCTGAAGTACCGCCAAAAACCTGGTAGGCATTGTCAGTATCCAGCGACTCCTGGTCTTCACCATTGGCGGAGATATCCGGTTTCAAGCGGCCATCATAGGCAGGGCCGCGACTGGAGGAGGTGACCAGCGTAGCATCGGCGTACAGATTGGCAGTAGCAATGGCATTTTTAGCCATTTTATGTCCGCCGGTAATATTTCCCCACTGGGTTCCGGCGCCATAACCACAATTCTGGCCATTTGAATTTCCGGCAGAGAAAACGTGCATTAATGTGGGGTGTTCAAACAATTGGCGGTCAACGGTCTGTGTAGCCAGGGTATAACCGGCATTACAGCCATCCGAATACGACGAATTGGTCAGGGTTACGCCTTTGTTGAGGTGTAGCGGCAAGGTGTAATCCTGAAAGTCGTTGACATAATCGAGCGAGTACAAATCTGCTCCCGGCGCCATGCCTTTTTGGTTTGGATTCAGATTGCCCGCACCACCAATGATTCCTACCACACCGTCGCCATGCGAACCGGCATCCGGCCCCGACAACGCAAGGTTCGTCAACCGGCCCTGCAAGTCAATATGCGGCCCCAACTGGCCGTCGTCGCGAATCAAGGCGCCTACGCCGGCACCATCGTAATGATTGCCAAGTGGGCTTTCACTGGATAACAGGTTGGCGCGATGCAACGAACGTCCCCGCGTATCTTCTTTTTGTCCGGGGGGCGGCACAAGTTCGAGGTATTGCACATACGGCAGCGAGGCTACCCGCATAATTTCATCCTGTCGGATTCGCAACTGCAAAAATCCGTTTTGTGTACCTTCCTTCAACACCGGGAAACCCTCTTTTCTGCACAAAGCAGCGCCTTCTTCGATCGTCAGCCAGGGATATACCTGAATATTGATGGCAAGGTAATCGCCCTGCACCGCCCATTCGCCCCAGGGTTGTTCGCGCAGGGTACGGGCAATTTTCCAATCGGCTTGCACGGCTACTACGCTACGCGGGGAAAAAACTGCGATTTTTTGAAAATCGAAGTTGACCGGCAAGGAAACCAGATAGGCGGCAAAATGCACATAACCCAAAATTTTTGCCCCGGTCGCTTCAAATGCGGCGCGTTCGGTGGCATTCATTACCTGGTTCAGCTGAATATAACGAACGAATCGGCCATTGACCAGTTCATCGTTTGTGACTGCTCCGGTTTGTCGCACAGTGGCAAAATTTTCCGGCCAGATAAGGGCGCCATGTGAAAAATGTACCGCCCGGGAAGTTTGAGAATGCAGGGGTAAGGCAAGTAAAAGCCCCAGCAACGTCATAAAAGACATTTTTTTCATGCGGAGAAAGATTTTATATCAATTTAGGCTGAAATATATTCAAAATGGTAAAAACCAAGCCTATGGGTCACTTTGAATACCGGGACATCGATTTGAAAAATGCATCTTCGTATCTTGCTTTCCTTAGGCTGCACCCCGGCCATGTCAAAAGTAACAGGCTTTTTTTTAAAATTTTTAACAGTGAACCCTATTGCGCATTTGACAGAACGGACTATTTTTGTCATATAATTCGACATCAGGCCTTTTCATCACCTGCCTTTTGAAGGATTTTCAACACCTAATTTTTCACTCGCTTTCTCACAAAAACTTCCTGAAAGGAAATCCGGGGAAGCCAAAACCTGCCACACTTTTGCCATGAGAAACTGGGAAAAGAACAAAAAAGATCTCCGTCGCACCGAAGAACGCGACACCCGCCAAACCGCTCACGACCTAAAAAAGAAAAAACTCAAACCAGTAGAAAAAATTAAATATCGCCTCAAAGGCTACGACGAACAGGAAGACTAACACCTCTCCAGCCATCCTAGTGCCGCATCCGGCGAATAGCATAGCAATGAAATCGGCTATTTTTTCGGCTCCATAGGCGCGAGAAGGGCGAAATACGGGATATTTTAACCGCCGAGCAACGACAGGAGGCGGAAAAAGAGACA
>JANRLZ010000022.1:0-3835 GCA_033762055.1 Saprospiraceae bacterium | reverse complement strand
TGGCCGGAAGTTTCAATTTTCAGGGAGGGGCTGGCTATTTTGACCGCAAAATGTTACAGGTTCCTGGAATTTTTAAAATACGTTTTCAAAGCATTATCAACAAAAAATCATGCGATTTTTAAAAATGTCCAGTAGTATGGGAAGTTTCTCAGTTTTTTCGAACAACCTATTTGGTTGGATCGCTAAAGGGCCACATATATCAGGAGGAGAAATTGGTCCGCAAGAACACAAAGGAAATCAATGGATATTTCCGGAAATAGAGGCGAACGGAGATCTCTATTTATTGGATATTCAACCAAGTTTTGGCTATCACATCAAGTGTACGCCCAATCCCGCAAATTCACTCTTTTCCGTACACACAGATCAGGCAACGGTACCTTTCGACATATGGCACCCTTATCACCCACTGGATATTGAGCCGGATGTTGACAATGAGTTTTTTCAACAAACGCCTGGTTCTCCACAAACTTGCCCATTACCCGGTTTTGCAGAAGATGTGCCGGACATACACAAATGGCTGGCAGATGGCTATAATGCTACGCAACTTGGTATTTCAGAGTATGAATTGTGGCAAAAACAACGCCGGCTATACCGGTTGCTGCAAACCAATGCTGCATACTATGCCTCTTACACCGGCTTTCCCGCATTTGTGGCTCAACATCAAAATGGAAGTGTTGGCAAGTTTCATCAAATACATACCCTGTTTTCTCAATCAACTGAAGCTTCACAGACGTTAACTACGGAAATTTTGTCACAGCAACAGAATTTAAGCGATAAAATAGCAGAGATTAGCCATATAGACAGCCTGCTTGGCGTTGAAACATCTCCCGTTACAATTGCATCGCTGAAAGCAGCCAAAGCTGCCGCAGCAGAAGATGTTGCATCAGCACAGGAAGCATTGGTAAATTTACAGCAAGAGTATGAATCGCCGAGGACGCCCTATTACCAACAGGCCCAAATACTTAACAGCACGGTGAATGCCGCCGCCATTTATGAGGTTAACGAGAGAATGTTCAATCAGGTAATGTTGAATGCCTTGCTTAACCAGTCGGGCAACCTGACAGAACAAGATGCTCAAATATTGAAAGATATTGCCGTGCAATGTCCAAAGATTGGCGGAATTGCCGTGATCAAATCGCGTACGCTTCTTGAAGACTGCCACAAGTTGGCAACAAACGATAATACCGTCGGCTGCCTCGGCGAACTCCCCACTCAATACGAGGTCATTACCAAAGTTGCCTCTTCTCCAAGAAATGAAGAAGCGACGCAAGCATCCCTTGTTGTAAATGAAGAACTCATTTTGAACGTCTTTTTCGTTGAAGAAAGCCGTTATTTCCTTTATGATATGAATGGACGAGAATTGATCTCAGGTAACCTGTACCCATCACTTCGTGTACAGATTCCTTCAACAATTGCTAATGGAGTATATGTCTGTACTGTTGAGCTGCCCTCTGGCAAAACCATTGCCCAGAAAGTTGTAATTTCCCGCTAAGTTCTTTTTATTCACTAGCACTGCCGCTCAGATAGTGGCAGTGCCTTTTTATGTTATCACTATGAAAAATATAGGTTTTGCCATTTATCTCATGTTTCTGGCAAGCAATTTAATTGCCCAAAAATGGGACGCCGCCTGGGTGATCGGTAATGATGAAACAATTGAAAATTCGGGCGGGGGAACTTTGCTCCATTTTGACAATGGGAAATTGGAAAAAAGTTTTATCCTGAAGATGTTCCATAGCGATGCCGCGAACACCGGAATTTGCGATAAACACGGCAACCTGCAATTTTATACCAATGGCTGTGTGATCAGCAATCATCAACACGAAATGATGGACAATGGAGAAATTCATGTAGGAGAATATACTGATGCATTCTGTGCAAACGGAAGTGTAAATTTATCGAGCAGGGTTCCTCAATCCATTCTTGCTGTGCCTAACTTTAAGTACGACAGCATGTACTTTGTTATCAGTCAGCGTTTGGAAAATATAAAAATAAACGACACCTCAACCCTTGTCGGGACAAGTTTGTACCTGAATGTGGTAGATATGGGAGCAAATAAGGGTTTGGGTAAAGTGGCTCAAAAACATATCGAGATATTGGCTGATACGACCAATAGTGAAAACTTGCAAGCGGTTCCCCATGCCAATGGTAGAGACTGGTGGGTAATTATTCCAAAGCCTAGCTCCAATTGTTACTTTGTGGTTTATCTCGATGCAGAAGGCAATACCAGCGTAGCAGAGCAGTGCCTCGGCACAGTGTTTTGGCATGAATCCTGGCTGGGTCAGGCTACTTTTTCGCCTGATGGCAACAAATTTGTACGTTTTCATTGGAAGTATAACCTCAACATCTTTGATTTTGACCGTTGTACGGGTATTCTCTCGAATGCACAGTCCGTTTCTCTCCCCGACATTGAGTTCTATCGAGCTGGCTGCGCTTTTTCGCGCAGCTCGCGCTATCTGTACACTACCACGCACACCAAACTGTTTCAGTTTGACATGCAGGCAGCCGATATTGCCGATTCACGGACATTTATAGCCGACTGGGACGGGTTCAACACGCCCTTTAACACCAAATTCTACATGGCCAACCTTGCGCTCGACGGCAAGGTGTATGTCGGTTGTCCAGGCCAGCACAAACACATTCATGTTATCAACGAGCCGGAACTGTCAGGAACGGCTTGTGATTTTAAGCAACATTCCATCGAACTTTTCACGAGTAATTTCTGGTCGTTCCCGAATCAACCTCATTTCAGGTTAGGTCCTGTCGACGGTTCAATCTGTGATTCTCTCGGGAAAAATAATATTCCCTGGGCATTTTTTCGGTGGGAACAGAAAGACACGCTTAATCCTTTACATATTTCTTTAATTAATTTAGCCGGCTACCAACCAACGAATTGGCATTGGTCATTCGGCGATGGTAACAGCAGCACCGAACAAAACCCGCTGCACCAATACGACAGCGTGGGAGTGTATCAGGTCTGCCTCACAGTGAGTAATCAGTATGGCAGCGACACGTATTGCAGGACGGTTTATATGGGTGTATCATCAACGGATAGCCCGGAGATAAAAAATGAGATCGTGGTGTCACCCAATCCATTTTCACAGCGGCTGGCGGTATCAATGAGCGCAAATATGCGGCACAGCCCGGTGTTCTTGTTGTATGATGCCCTAGGCCGTTTAGTACATAAAGCGCAAATTCCGCCCAACGGTGAAATCACGCCGGGCCACTTGCCAAGCGGGGTTTATTTTTGGCAAATTTGGGAGAAGGGAGGCCAATTAGGCACAGGCAAACTGATAAAAGTTGAATAGGGTTGCTGAACCCGTGCCCTGAAATTTTCTCCTGCTTGTCCGACAGCAATCGGAAAGCCCCTGTCATCTTCGTACCCCTACAAGTTGTTCCCCCTCAAACTTCTGCCCAAAAAATCGCCCCCGCCTTCCAGCGCAGCGATGATTTTGTGGAGGTTGCGCTGGAGACTTTCCTCACTTTTCAGGTGGGCGAGGTCGCGGGTTATTTCTTTTTGCCGGGAGGGCGGCAACTGCCGGAAATGAAGGTCCGCCACCGGGTTGTCTACCAGAGCCTGCGTAAAAGCAGCCGGTGGCGCCACCTTTCTTTCCTCCGGATCGTACTCGACGGTCAGCTCAATCTGCTCGCCGATACGCTTCGGGGAGTCTTTCAACATCGCAGTATTGACGTAAAGCCGCCAGGCGCCGGCATAACGCACCAGGGTCTGGCGGTAGGGCGCCTCATTGATCCGGCCTCTTACAGGGATGGGACCCTTGCGTTTGCCTGCCTGCCCGAACAGATCCTCCAGCACTTCCCCGGGAAGCGTTACATAGGG
>JANRLZ010000021.1:0-10972 GCA_033762055.1 Saprospiraceae bacterium | reverse complement strand
CACCGTCCACCGTCCACCGTCCACCGTCCACCGTCCACCGTCCACCGTCTCCCGTCCACCGTCCACCGTCCACCGTCCACCGTCCACCGTCCACCGTCCACCGTCCACCGTCCACCGTCCAAATTTTTTTTTACCTTTGCGCCCGCTTTGACCAAATTCATTCAACATTAAAAAACAACGGCGGGGCCATTCCTGCCGACACCACCTACACACATGGCTCGCGTAGAACTTGTGATGCCCAAAATGGGCGAAAGCATCATGGAGGCCACCATCCTCGGCTGGCGCAAAAAACCGGGCGATAGGGTTGAACTCGACGAACCCGTACTCGACATCGCTACCGACAAAGTTGATTCCGAAGTGCCCTCTCCTGTGGCAGGTGTCCTTGTTGAAATATTGTACAAGGAAAATGAGGTGGTGGCAATCAACAAACCCATTGCCATCATCGAAACCGAAGACTCGGGAGCCGCCTCGTCCGGCAGCAGCACAGCCGCCAAAGTGGAACCTGCTGCCGAAGCAGTTCCTTACGTGCCTGCCGCCACCCCGCAACCGGCTGCCGTCGTCAGCGGCAACGGTCGCTTCTACTCGCCGCTTGTGCGCACCATCGCCCGTGAAGAAGGCATTAGTCAGGCCGAACTCGACACCCTGCCCGGCAGTGGTCAGGACGGTCGTGTGACGAAAAAAGACATCCTGGCACATGTTGCCAATCGCGGGAAAGCGCCCGCTGCGGCGCCGGTGAGCGCACCAGCCGTCAGCGCTCCAACTACTCCGGCTATGCCGACACCCCCACCGCCCGCTATTCGCATCGAGGGCAACGTCGAGATCATTGAAATGGATCGCATGCGCCGCCTCATCGCCGACCACATGGTGATGAGCAAACACACCAGTCCGCACGTCACATCCTTTGTGGAAGCCGATGTTACCAATCTGGTCAACTGGAGGAACCGGATCAAAGACCAGTTCAAGAAACAATACGGCGAAAACATCACCTTTACCCCCATCTTCGTGGAGGCTGTTGCCCGCGCCATCCGCGATTTCCCGATGATCAACGTGTCGGTGGATGGAACGCGGATCATCCTGAAAAAAGACATCAATATCGGCATGGCCGCCGCCCTGCCCAGCGGCAACCTAATCGTGCCGGTGATTCGCAACGCCGATCTGCTTAACCTGGCCGGACTTACCAAACAGGTCAACGACCTGGCTGGCCGCGCGCGGCAAAATCAGCTGAAACCCGAAGAAATTCAGGGCGGCACTTTTACACTGACCAACGTCGGCACCTTTGGCAATGTAATGGGCACGCCCATTATCAACCAGCCACAGGCAGCGATCATGGCTACCGGCGCTATTCGCAAAAAACCGGCTGTACTTGAAACCGAATACGGCGATGTGATTGCCGTGCGGCAGATGATGTTCCTCTCGCTTTCCTACGACCACCGTGTGGTTGATGGTATGCTGGGAGGCTCTTTCCTCCGCCGCGTTGCCGACTATCTGGAGCAATTTGATCCAAATCGGGCGTTTTAAAGTCTTCCAATGGCGCTTTGAGATTGTTGAGCGTTTCTCCGGAATTTGCCATTTTTTTGCCGACGAATTATGAAACGCATCATCGTCGCCATTGACGGCCTTTCCTCCTGCGGCAAAAGCACGCTGGCCAAAGCGCTTGCTAAATCGCTGCATTACGCCTACCTTGACTCGGGCGCCATGTATCGCGCCGTCACCCTGTTTTTTCTGCAGCAAGGCGTGGATTACACGCAACCCGATGCCGTGGCCGAAGCCCTGCAACAGATTGAGATTCACTTTGAAAGGATTGACGGACAAAACCGGACTTTTCTCAATGGCGAAGATGTGGAGCGCGATATCCGCGAGATGCGCGTCAGTGAACATGTCAGCCCTGTTTCGGCCATCTCCGCTGTACGTCGTGCCATGGTAGCCCAACAACAGGCCATGGGCAAACGCCGCGGCATCGTGGCCGACGGGCGCGACATTGGTACGGTGGTTTTTCCCGACGCCGAACTAAAAATTTTCCTCACGGCTGACGCCGATGTGCGCACCAGCCGCCGCCACCTCGAACTGGCCGCCAAGGGCATTGACGCCGACTGGGCCGAAATTCAACACAATCTGCTTGAACGCGACCGCATTGACTCGTCCCGCGCCGATAGTCCGCTGCGGCAGGCGGAGGATGCTGTGGTGATAGACAATACGCTATTGTCGGAAGAACAACAATTGGATAAGGCCCTGGGGCTGGCCCGCGAACGGTTGAATTATTCTTGATTCAGGTATGAATTTTTTGCAAAAAACCGCCGCCCTTCTTCTTGGAAAACCGGCCCGACCGCACCCCTTGGTCGAACAAATTCACTTTCATTCTCACGCCCTTCGGCGGGTAGTATTGTGCGATGTTTATTTGCCGGCTGGTTATAATCCCGGTACAGCCAAAAAATACCCCTTGTTCTTGTTCAACGACGGACAGGATCTTTCACGCATGGATTTTGAAACCTTGTTTCATGCTTTGATTGCCGAAAAAAGAATATCACCGGCGGTAGCGGTGGGTATCCATGCCAACGAACGCCGCATTCGCGAGTATGGCACGGCGCGACAGGCCGACTACAAGGGTCGGGGCGACCTGGCAGGCGTTTATACGCAATTTGTGACCACCGAATTGTTGCCCGATTTACGTCGCCGTTTCCGGCTTTCGCCCCAAAAAGAAAAAAATATCCTGGCCGGTTTTTCGCTGGGTGGCTTGTCGGCCTTTGACATCGTTTGGGCGCATCCGCATCTTTTCGGCGCGGCAGGTGTGTTTTCAGGCTCCCTCTGGTGGCGCTCGGCCGATGTGCGCCCCGAAGACCCCGACGCCGACCGTATCATGCACGATATTGTTCAAAAGACGCCCTTGGTGGACCCGGAACAGCGTTTTTGGTTGCAGTGTGGCACACTGGATGAAACCGATGATCGCAACAATAACGGTGTAATTGATGCAATAGACGATACCCGCGACCTGTTGCGGGAATTGCGGGAAAAAGGGATTCCGGAAAAAAATATGCGCTACCTGGAGATGGAAGGCGGGCGACACGAGCCGGCCACCTGGGCGCAAGCCATGCCCGATTTTTTAACCTGGGTAATGAATTAAGGAACGGGTGAATAATAACTTATCAATTTGATGTGCTTCCTTTTCAGGCTGATGCGTGTCTTTTTGGTTAAATAGCCCCACTATTCGCCCAAAAAGTTCACGGATCAGGCTGAAAACTAAACTACCTGAAATTCACAAGTTATTATTCACCCGTTCCTAAATATCGTTCGCGCAGCACATTCATGTGGTGTAGTTGGTGCCCGATAATGATAAAAAACAGGGCGCGTACCGAAACTTTCCAGTTGCTTGCGCTGAGCAGAAACCGCGATTGCTCTTCCGAACACTGGGCCAGCAGCGCCAGCGTGCCCTCACGCACTGATTTCCATTCCCTGAGCAGGTCTTTGATACTGCGGTGCTCCACCCAAGCCTCTTCCATCCAGAAGTCCTGATTGAAGCCGGGTAGTGCGGCCCGGTCGCCGCGCATCCCCCAGAGGGCGCGGAAAGCGAATACCCGTTCGGCGTCAATAAGATGGATCAATACCTGCTTGAGGGTCCATTTACCAGGTTCATAGGCATGGTTGCCTATTTCTTCAGGAAGTGCGGCGAGCAGTTGTTGCGCTTCGCGGAAAGTTCTTTTCAGGAGACTTTGCGCCGTGCCGCGGGGTGGCAGGGCTTTCATGTAGCCTTCATAAAAAGCTGCGTATTCGCCTTTTTTAGGTCGTTTTATGCTCGCGGCTTTCATGACTTGGCTAATTTGGTCATAAACCAGACTTCAAATGCGGTAAAAACCGTGTAACACCAAAGAAAAATGCCTACAAACCACTGGTTTTGAGGTTGGGCGACGCGTTGATAGGCAAATAACAGGGCCAGGGCCAGCACCATTTTGCCAAAAACTGAAGCGGATACAAGGTTGGTAAACTGGTATTTGTTTTTGCTCTGCGCGGCGCTTTTTCCGGCATAAAACAACCCTGTACATACCAGAATAAAAATAAGTATGGCGCCGATGGCAAATTTCCAGTGAGGCTGTGCGGGTGGAGCAAAAAAATGCAGGGCCGTCAGGGCGGCGGCGGTAGCGGCGGCGATCAGCAGCAGCCGGGAAAAAAAAATCCGGGTTGTCATGGCGGAGGGCGATTTCCCGCTGATGACACGGGAGAAGCAGGTTAATTATCTTTCAGTAATTGTCGGTAGATGGAATACAGCGAAGCCACCATAAAAAAGATGGTGAGGAAAACAGCCCAGAGAGGGCGTTCTGTTTGAACGTACCGATCGAGCCATTTCCCGATAAAAACCCCCGCCAGACAGGCGCCGAGCAATTGAAAAGCCATACCGCCGTATTTGGCGGTGGCTTTAATTGCGGACTTCCGCCGTTCCTGCGGCGACATTTTTGGCGGCGTTGCCCGTTGCATCGGAGGCGGATTTAATATCAAAATGTTTCACCGTGCCGTTGCTCGATGCATTTACTTCCATTTTGCAGGCGACGTTAAATTTGGCGCCGCTTTGAACGATGAGTTTGTTGGTACTGATTTCACCGTCTACTTCGGCGGTTTCGCGTACGTTGAGAAGTTCGGTAACGTATAGATTTCCTTTGAATTTGCCTTCAATCACGGCGTTTTGGCAGCGGATTTCACCTTCTACCATGCCGGTTGGGCCGATGATGACCTTGCTTGTGCAGGAAAGTTTGCCCTTGATGGCGCCGTCAACGCGCAGGTCGCTGTCGCAACGGACGGTGCCTTCTATTATAGTGCCTTTCACCAAGGCATTGAGTGCGCCGGGAGAAGAGACGGGGGTATTGTTTTTCTTGGAGTCTTCGGTATCTTTTGTATTGCCAAACATGGTACGGTGTCGGTTTTTAAAATGAACGGTAGGTGAGAAAACGATTAAAATTCAACGTGTTTTTTTGCAAAAAATGTTGTCGCAAGCGACATAGCGGATGGCAAAAATGAAAAAAATTCCCGGCGCAGCAAAGCATCCGGGAATCTTTTTACCAACAGTGCGAATGTGGAACACTGTGGAACAGTGTGGAAAATCTTAGAAACTCGGGCAGTAAACGCCGCGGCGCTCCGGTCCACAAATTTTGTAGATCAACGAAAATTCGAATGATCCGTTGCCATTGGTGGCGGTAAAGAGGCTCGATGTGTTGATATCGTAGCTGAACCCGATATTGAACTGCTCATAGTCGAAACGGGTGCTGACGATGATCGCATCCATCAGTTTTTCAGAAGTAAGTTTGTTGGCCAGGCGCGCCCAAAGGCCAAACTGGAAGGCCTGGTTGTAGCGGCGGCTGTTGCCAAGCAGGAATTTGAAGGAGTTACCCACATTCACCTGCCAGGAAGGTCCCTGGAAGAAAGTCACCACGCCGGGGTTCAGCCCGAACTTTTGACCGGGCATAAATTCACCGCCTGCATGGAAGGTGAATTTACTGAACAGCGGAATATTGGCATTCTGAAAAGACTGGTTGGCTCGGTTCAGGTGGCTGAAAGCGCCGCCAAAGTAGAAATTGGTTTCCTTGCTGAATACGCTGTACCACAACAAACCGGCCGACAGATCGGCAAAGAGGAAGCTAGGATCGTCAATGATACCGGGTGTCAGATCAGGATTAAAACCGCCGTTGCCATCGTGTTGGCTGGGCCACTGGAGGTTGTAGCTCTTGATGCTGCGATTGCTCAGACCGATGTCGGCGCCAAACACAAGGAAGTGGGCTTTTTTGCGGTAGCCGCCCATTTTTTTGGCGTATGAACCCGACAGGCGGGCCGAGATCGTGGCGAATTCGGAGGTACCCGCCTTGTCACCCCACAACGTGCCGCCTACGCCGAAGTAGTCATAACGACCCACGGTCATTTTTTGGTCGTAGGAAGCGGAGTAGGTGTTGTAGGCGCGATTTTTCAGGATAGAAGCCCACTGGTTGCGGTAGTTGGCGACCAGGCGGTGGTTGCAGTTCATCACACCTGTCAACGCGGGATTGAGGTTGAGCGGGCTTTGGTAGAACTGCGAGAAGTGAATGTCCTGGGCTTGCGCCGTCATGGCGAACATCACAAAACACAGCGAAAGAATGTGTAGAGTAGTTTTTTTCATAATCAAGACAAGACCTGTGGTTGGTTGAAAAACGACAAAATAAAGGGAGCGGCAAAAGCCATGATTTTAGGTCGGGTGGGCGAAGGTAGGTTTTTCCAAAACTTTCTCGCGCCCATGGAAAAAATTTTAACACGATGCCCTTGTAAATTGATGCGGCCGATTGCGCGTCAAAAGCAAGGTGAAAAAAAATTTTTTGTTAAAAAATAAGGGTTTTGCGGTGCAATATTTGTAGAATGGCTTATTTCATCTGGAAAATTAGAAGAACATTTGGGGTGGAGCGCCGACAAATTCCTTGTTCTTTTAACAGATTGTCCGGTTGAATTCCCGCTTTTCATCACAACGACGGCCCTTGCCACGTATTTTTCCAAAAGTGTTAAAAGGATTACCCTCAAGAGGATTTAACGTTTCAAAACGCTGCCTGTGTAAATAATGATGAATGATGAATTTTACATCCATTCATCAGTCAACCCTATCTTTTGTTTTGTGAAAAACGAACGCGTGGGTCGGTCCAGGCGTATAATAGATCAGCCAGCAGGCTGCCTGCAATGGTGAGTACCGCTGCTACCATGATGATGGCGGATAACAGGGGCAAATCCTGTCCCAGATAGGCCTCCATGGTTTTGGTGCCCACTCCGGGAAATCCGAACATATTTTCCACGACCAGCGAACCCGTGAAAACGCCAGGCAACACGGAGGCAAATACGGTAATAATAGGGAAAAGGGCATTACGCAAAGCATGTGACCAGTACACGTTTTCTTCATTGACACCTTTGGCACGGGCTGTTCGGATGTAATCCTGTCCCAGTGTATCGAGCATGCCTCCCCGCATTTGCATGGCCAGCACTGCCAGGGCATAAAGTGTCAGAATGACGACGGGCAATACACATTTGGAGGCATTGGCCTGCCACCATTCGCCAAACGTGGTCTGTCCAGGCCGCCAGGCGTCCTGCAGTTCAAAATAAATAGAAGGCAAGACTTCACGTCCCCATTCAGTATGGGTAAAAAGGAGTACCAGCAATCCTCCCAGCCAGAAAACAGGCATGGAATGCAGGAAAAACAAGCCTCGTTTGGTCCAGCGGTCGAATCGCCGGCTTTTTTTTCGGGCCATTTCTACGCCCAGCGGAACAGCGATCAGGTAAGCCAGCAAGATGGATAGTCCGTTAATGGCCAGGGTCGCGTAGAAACCGGTTTGCAGATCGGTCCAGACGCTCACTTTGCGGCGGGTAAGTCCAAGGTCGCCCTGGAGAAACCCGGTGAGCCAGCGATGGTACTGGTTGTTAAAGCCATGCCAGTACAAGGTCGGGATTTGTAATTGCCGAAGCGTTGGTTGGGTATGCAGGCGCAGCGCGGCATCAGCCAGCCTTGTTACTTCGTCTGTAACGGCATGTGCCGTGGTATCGGTTGCGATCAGTTGTTTAAAGTGTGCAACGGCGCTGTCAATTTCAACCAAATCATCGGCGCTGATCAAAAGAGGTAATTCGGTGCGGAGTTTAAATGAGCCGGATTGTATCTCGGCTTTTTTTACCAGATCGGACACCCGCAGGTCGTAGGTTTTCACCGCATTCCAGTTGCCGGTTTGGCCGATCAGGCGCAGGAGGCGTTCACGCCGGTCAAGCGGGAAAATATGCCACAGCGAGTCGGGATAAGCGGCGGTCGTGAATGTCCAATAAAATACCGGCCGGTCGTAGCCCAGCCGCGCGGCGTTTTTTCGGTACTGTTCTCCCTGTTGGATAGGGTCGAGGGTTTGATAGGATTCTTCGCCAAAAACATTGACAACCGGATCACCCGGCGTGCTTTTACTCAAACCGAATACCAGCAACGAAACAACCAGCAGTGTGGGCACTGCCAGTAATATGCGTCGCAGGAGATAGTTCATCATAAGTGGTAAAATAAGTACTCCGGCATTTATTCTTCATCTCGCAGCACCACTTTCCGGCTGGAACGTTCGGCTGCTTCGAGGGCTTTTTCTCGTTTTTTTTGCACTCGGGCTACTACCAGGATACTGGCTTCGTAAAGACCAAACAAAGGAATGGATACCATCGTCTGCGATACTACATCGGGCGGGGTGATGATGGCCGCTAAAATGAGGATGACCACGGCGGCGTGCCGGCGGTGACTGCGCATAAACGCCGTACCCAACAGACCGATTTTTGCCAAAAAATACGCCATCACAGGCATTTCAAAAATGAGTCCTGTAGGAAGCGTAAACATGGTCATATAGGTTACATACGAGTCGAGTGTAGGCGCTACTTCCACGCCCTCCAACGTATATCCCGCCAAAAAACTAATGGAAAACGGAGCGATGACAAAATAACCAAACGACACACCCGCCAGAAACAGCAAGGTGCAAATGGCTACGATACCCCGAACAGCGCGTTGTTCATGGTCGTGTAAACCGGGACGAATGAATTTCCAGAATTCCCAAAAAATAAAAGGGAAAGCACCGATCACCCCCAGCCAGAAAGAAACGTAGAGGTGTTGCATGAGTACTTCTCCGAACTGCCGGGTGATGAGTTTGAATGGTGGCGGGGTGAAACACATCGTTTCGCCGGCGCCCGCCCAATGCGAAAAACTGCACAAGGCCCGGTAGGTAGGGAAATCAGCATTGCGCGGGCCAAAAATGAGGGTTCCGAAAATAAAATCAATGTTGATAAAACACAGAATCCCGATGATCCCGATAGCGAGCGCCGAACGCAGTATGTGATTGCGCAGTTCTGCAACGTGGTCAAAAAAGGACATCTCTCCGCGTTCTTGCGTAAACCGGTCGTATTCGTGCTGCTGATCAAGAGGCATGACGGTGGATTTGAAAACGAAGGGTTTATGGGGATTGATGCGGGTTTATGAAGGTTGATGGGGGGGTAGAAGAGGCTATGGTATCCCCGTCATTTCCCAAGAAACGTGTCATTCAGCGTGTAGCGAAGAATGACACGTTTCTTGCGAGAGAAAGGGTTTAAAAGATAGGGGATACCATGGCTTTCATAAACCCGTATAAACCCCGTATAAACCCCATCAACCTTCATAAACCCCCTATAAACCCGCATCAACCCGCACTTAGACCGGGCAAAAGTAAAAAGTAAACGCGGGCTGCGGGAAAACACGGAATCTTAATCAGGAAAATTAACGATTAAAATGAGGCTTTAAGGAACGGGTGAATAATAACTTTGCCATTGCCCTGACTGCCATAACACAAGTCAAACAATGAAAAAATTGCTGGTTCTGTTGCTCCTGGGCGCCACATCTTCCCTTTTTGGTCAACAAATATATCAACCGAAACACCGCTATCTGGAAGCCGGTGTCCTGTTCGGTGCAGCCAATTATTCAGGAGATGTGACGGAAAAATGGGTGGCTGTTGCCGAAACCCGGCTTGGATTCGGGGCGTTTGTTCGATATTTTCTCCAAAAAAAATGGGCTTTACGCGGACATGTGCTGGCTGGTTCCATTTCCGGCGACGACCATCGTGCCGATGATGATGATATTCGTATGCGACAAATCAGGTTTTCTACCAACCTGCTCGAAATAAGCGCACTGGGCGAATGGCATCCCTGGGGAAAAGACCGCTTTTCCAGCATCGGCGATTACAAACGTTTTTTTTCTCCTTATGTCAGTTTCGGCGCGGCGGTGACATTTACTGATGCCCGTACCGAATATTACGGACTTCCGGAAGACCAGGACCGGCTGTTGCGCGCACCGCTACCGGAGCCCGGATTGAAAAAAACGTTTATCATCGCCCCGCTTGCCATTGGTATACGCGCCGATATCAACGAAGGCATGGCTTTGGGTTTGGAAGCCGGTGTGCGCCCCGTATTTTCAGATGATCTCGACGGCGTGCGCCTGAACGGCAACCCTGACCGCGGTGACTGGTATTATTTTGCCGGAGCAACCGTGTCGTTTATTTTGGGTAAAGAGAAAACCCTGAATTGAATCAAACAGGTGTTGGAATCTGTTTTAAAACCTTGCATCAGGTATTAAAACAGAGTTTCTAAAGGCCAACATTTGCGCTACCTTTGGCCGCCTTAATATGCCCACTGGCACCTGCAGTATTTAACATGCAAAACGAATTGTTGTTGGCCTTCATCCTTTTGTACCTGCTGGGTACTATGTTGATTGGATGGTGGGCCGCGCGGCGCGTAAAAACTACAGCCGATTTTGTGATGGCGGGTAAAAACCTGCCCATGTTGCTGGCCGCTTGCGCCCTTTTTGCCACCTGGTTTGGGTCGGAAACCGTGATGGGCGCCAGTTCGGAATTTGCCCAGCATGGTTTGTTGGGCGTAATCGAAGATCCATTTGGCGCCGCCCTTTGTCTTTTGCTGGCCGGTCTTCTGGTAGCACGCCCGCTTTACAACCTTAATATCCTTACGTTCAACGACTTCTATCGCATTCGCTTCGGCAAAACTGCCGAAATCACTTCGGCTATCGTCATGGTGCCCTCGTACTTCAGCTGGATCGCCGCCCAGATTGTAGCGTTGGCTATTGTGATGGAAGCCCTGAGTGGACTGGATCGCAGTTGGGGGGTTATGCTTTGCACTTCACTGGTGGTGTTTTACACCTATGTCGGCGGAATGTGGTCGGTGGCAATTACCGATTTTGTGCAAACTATTATGATAATCATTGGCTTGCTCGTGCTGGCTGTCAGTATGGTAATACAGGTAGGTGGCGTGGATAAAATGGTCGAAGCGGCGCCGCCCAATTTTTTTCAGTTTTTCCCCGACCCCCATCCAACCGAAATTATTGCCTGGGTGGGCGCCTGGATGACTATAGGGCTAGGCAGTGTGCCACAACAAGATGTTTTTCAACGGGTTATGTCGGCTAAAAACGTAAAATCTTCGGTTTGGGCCTGTTACA
>JANRLZ010000020.1:0-6891 GCA_033762055.1 Saprospiraceae bacterium | reverse complement strand
GCACGGCGGAAAGGCAGAAAGCCGAGCTGGATGCGTCATGCTAAAACACACCACACCACCTGTCACTATGAGATTGAAAACAATAGCACTTTTTATCTTTTTGACCATTCTTGCCTCCTGCAACGGACAAGAAACAGCACACACCGGCAAAGAACCTGCTACGCCAAAACCAGGTCCGACAGTTATAAAAAGTTTTAATTCGCTTAGTTTGGCTCCCGACTTTGACACTACCTTGGTCAGCCAATACATCAGAAGTATTTTTCAGGATTCGAAAGGCAATTTATGGTTTGGTACTATAAACGAAGGAGTAGCGAAGTACGACGAAACAACGCTGACCTATTTTTCCGCCCCTGATGGTTTTATCAACAACTCAGTCTTTGCAATCAATGAAGATAAAAGTGGTAATCTATGGTTTGGAACTGACCAGGGCGTCTATAAATATGATGGAAAGGTCTTTAAAAATTATAATCAAAAAGATGGACTAAACCATATTGATATAAGCCGAAAAGGCATCCTTGTTGACAAATCCGGCACTATTTGGGTAGGTACACACGGTGGCGTTTACCGATATGACCCGTCTGCCGACAGCAAAGGCGGTCAATGTTTTTCCTTATTTCAACAACTTCCGCTCATCAACTGTGCTGGTATCATGGAAGACAAAAGTGGCAACATTTGGTTTGCGTCCTCGAATAATGGTGTTTTTCGTTATGATGGTAAAACAATTATCAATATTGCAGAAAAGGAAGCATTAAGTGAAAACTATGCTGGAGGTATGGCACAGGATAACGCTGGCAATATGTGGTTTACTATGAAAAACGGTATTTGCAAATATGATGGGAAAACTTTAACCGAATACACAGCCAAAGACGGCCTGGGTGGAACTGAATTTTGGGGTATCATTATTGAACAGTCGGGTATAATTTGGGTTACAGCCCGAGGCAGCACCACGAGATTCGACCCTTCAGTTCCTTTACCCAATGCGTTTACGGTGTTTACATCTGAAGACGGGTTTACTTGTTGCGTTCAAAGTATTTTTCAAGACAAATCAGGAAGCATGTGGTGGGGTACCGGACAAGGGCTCTATAGATTTGACGGGAAACGTTTTTATCAAGTAAAAAAAAATGGGCCCTGGCAGGGTTAACAAAATTAGGGTGTGTCTGAAAAATGCTGGCGAGACAGACAAGAGCAGGTTCCAAAAGATGCCTTTCCCGGCCAAATGCATCAGAATTGACGGAGCCAGTGAAGAAAATCTGTGAATTGTTTGCTTGAAATGGTGTGCCCCGTCGTGTCCTCGGAATACACGAAGGGAATTCCCAGTTGCTCCAGTTTTGCCTTGTTTTCCGCAGCGTATTGAATCGGCAACATCGTGTCATTGCTGCCATGGGCGATAAAACTGCGTAACTTTTTCAAGTCCGGGGAGCGGCTGATGAGCGGCGTTATTTCCTCCACAAAACGCCCGCTAAACAGGGCAAAACCGGCAACTTTTTCCGGTTTCGTCAAACCGGTACACTGCGCCATGGCCGCGCCCTGACTAAAACCCGCCAACACGACCCTGTTTTTGTCAACCTTGTATGTGTTCGCCAGGTGGTCTATCAGGCCCAAAATCTTCTGGCGACTTTGTTCTTCCTCCTGAAAATCAAGGGTGATTTTGCCGTTCACCATTTTCACGTTGTACCAGCTATGGCGATTTTCACCTTGCGGAACGGGGCCGCGCGCCGAAACCACGAGCCAGTTTTCGGGAATCCGGCTGGCAAACGAAAACATATCCTGCTCGTTGCTGCCAAATCCGTGCAGCAGTATCAGCACGGGCGCGCCGGCCGTATCAACAGCGGGTTTTCTGATCAGATATTCCAGTTCAGCGGTGGATGGCGTCATCGGGATTTTAGTTGGAGTCGTGCTGCAATTCAGCATCAAGCCAGCGATAAAAAGCCACAAAATTTGCATAATCAATTATTTGCGAAGCCCTAAAAATAGTACATTTCCGGTTGGGTCCGTCAAATTGTACCCGCCTTCCACCTTTTCCACATCCGGATTGCTTTGTACATACTCCGTCAATTTTTCCGCTGATTCAAAGACGATTTGGTAATGCCGCAGACCTGCGCTTTCCGCCGGCGCCAAAGGCCGGTTCCTGCCATGCCACGAATTCAAGGCCACCCGATGCCGGTATGCGCCGCCCGCGCCCAGGTCGGCATACTGGTACTCCGGCAGGTAGTTGAATTCCAAAAAGCCGAGTTTTTTGTAAAAATCGTTTGATTGTGTCACATCCTGGGCGTAAAAATGCACATGCCCGATTTTGGCGTCCGGGTGAATGGTTTTATCCAAATCCTTGTCTTTCAGGGATTTCAACACCTCGTTTTCGTCAAGGCGGGCGGAGGCGGAGCGAATGGAGCCGTCGGAAGCCTCCATTTTCAGGCCGCCGCTCGTGATGACCCTTTTGAAAAGTTCCGGGGTTTCCAGAGCGAACTCAATGGTAATGCCGTCCGGATCTTTCAGATAAAGGGATTTCGTCATGGTGTGGTCAATCGGAGAAAAGGAGTAACGGTTTTCCTGCAAGCGGAACAGGGCTTTCGCAAACTCCTGCTTGTCGGGCAAATGAATGGCAAAATGATACAGGCCACTGTACCCTTCCTGAAATGGCGTTTTGGCCGATTGGTGTACGACCACCAGCGGACGGATTTCGGTGCCAAATTCCGCCATTTCGCCGGTAGCGCTGCGCAGTTTCATCCCGGCGATTTTTGTCCAAAAGCCGATTGCCTTTTCCAAATCCGTATTGTTCAGATGCACTACGCCGAAAGTGGCAAAGTCCGCAGCATCTGTCATGGGTGCATCATTTGGAGCGGTGGCGCCCATGATGTACGAAAAACTGTCCGTAGAAGCCAGGAGCGAGGCGCCGAGGAGGCTTTTTATGAAATCACTTCTATTCATTTTTCTCGATGTTGATTGTTATGGCTTTGCAAGCCTTGCAGGGCGGTTTTGAGTAGCGTTGTTTGATATTCAAAACCGCCTTGCAAGGCTTCGTTTTCGGGGCTTATTTTGGTGCGATAGGTACTTTTTTTGCCCGGCCCCAGGCGATGAAAACCGCCATTGCCATGAACAAAAAATTCATTCCAATCACAGACGTTTCGCCCCGCGAAAGGTGAAAGCCCGTTGCCAGCACCTGCACAAGGGTCAGGCCAATGGCTGCAAACACGGTCAGTTTGGGCTGGATACGGAAAATGGAAGGCAGCAACAGGCCGATGCCGCCCAACAATTCGCTCAACCCGATGAAACGCACCATTCCGGCGGGCATTTCGGCAGCCCAGGGAAGCATTTTGGCGATTTCTTCGATGGATTGGAATAATTTGGTGCTGCCCGCCATGAGGTAGAGCGCAGCCAATAAAACCTGGGTGATCCACAGGCCGATGTTCAGCCCTTTATTCGATGTCGTATTCATTTTAAAGTTGAAATTTTAATGTTGAGATGAGGTGAAATGACTTTTGGGGACGAGATTGAGGGGTTAAAACCAATTTGCGCCCGGGTCGCCGGGGAAAAAGGCGTTGGGCAAAGCGAACAAAAGCCCACCCTCTCCATAATTAGGGTACAGCCATTTCAGTTCGTCCACCACTTCTTGCACAGTTGTGGCTTTGCCGCCCGTATGCAAGTTTTTGGTACCTTTAATCAAGCCCTGCGCATCGGTCAGGTAGCCAATGGTTTTGTCAAAATTGCCGGCGACATTCGTTTCGTAGCCAACGTGCCCGACGAAAATGTGCTCGTAATCACCCAATTGGGATTTCATGCCCTTCAAAGCATCCATCCAGACGCTTAATTCGTCCGTACCGTCAAGCGGGGTATAGTCACGAATATAGGAATGCTTGTTTACGGCTGTCAAATCGCCCGTAAACACTGCCTTTTCGCTTGGGATGTACACATAGCCGTTTTCCGGGGCCTCTGTGCCGGAAACATTGCCGAAGTGAAACTCCAAACCGCCAATGGACTTCGCACCCGTTACACCGGTCACATTACCGGGATAGGCGCCGATGAAAGCGGGATCAACCTTCAACAAGTCGGCGGTCATGGCTTCAGCGAACACCGGTACATCCTGAAATTTGTCAAGATTGAGGAAGTGGTCAACGTGGTCGTGCGTGATGATCACGCTTATCGGCTTGTTGATGGCGTCTGCATAGGCGCGAAGTTCTGTACCGGAATTGCTCAAATCAATGCCGGGGTCCGGAGAAACGTTGATGCCTACGTCTATGAGCGTCACCTCGGTTTCTGATTCGACAATGGTTGAAGTCCACCGATCCCTGAAATTCAGGACGTGGTACCGGGCTTTGTCTTTCGTGATGACCTCCACGGCGCCACTTTTAACAAGGGAAGCCGCGGGGGCTGTGCCAAAATCTACCTGGTCTTTGTTACAGGAAACGAGGATCGTCAGAGAGGTGAGGGCGGCGATTGAAAAAACTTGAAATTTCATTTTTTTAACTATTAAAAAGTTGGAAACGAGATTTTTGATTGCTTTTGGGGAAATATTGCCCTGCACCCAAGGGGACATTACCCCCCAGATGACGCTGTAAAAGCGCAGGCAAACGTTGTTTATGAATTGGAAGAAAAAGGCGGAGGCTACGCCGGGACAGTTTTGAACAGCGGTTTTACTGCCAGCCAAAACAGCATCGGGAAAAGATGCGTCGGCACGGAAAGCCCCGGAAACAGTTCAGGCGATTCAATATCTTCCGGCAAATCAGCCGCAAACGAACCGCCAAAAGTGGCAAACGTCAGCACCAAAAAAATGGCATTAAACCAGGCATCTGTGCCCCGGCGCACCCATTTTGAGAAAAAATAGTACCCCAACGATGCCAGTATGCAGCCAAAAATGCTTGCTCCAAGAATGGCCGGCGTGTTCAAGACTGTTGAAAAATCAACCAGCAGGGCTTCTCGGTAGGCAGTATTGTAAACGCAGGCGGCCAATCCCGCCAAAACGCCCGCAATGAGACCGTGCAAAAAGTGTGTTTTCATGGTTTTATTTTTTTGAAACAGGTACGGAAAGGTCAATTTTGATTTCGTTGCTGACCTTTTTCGACATGCCTTCCATAGAACCGATGCCGTAGTCCATACGGTTGACACTGAAACTACCGACAAACGTGTTGTTGGAAAATGTGAAGGGAATGGTCACGTTTTTTTTCACCCCGTGCAGGTCGAGTGTGCCTTCCACGGTGTAACCGGAAGCAGTTTTTGAAAACTTGCCGGATGTGAAATTGATAGTGGGGAATTGCCTGGCATCGAACCATTTGTCGCTCCGGGCGTGCTTGTTTTTCATGCCGTTGCCGGTGGAGATACTGCTCACGTCCACGCTGACCGAAAATTTGGAAGCATCCAGATTTTTTTCATCGAAAACGATTTCGCCGGAGAATTTTTCAAACTTGCCTTTCGCGTCTTTCCCGGCAAACTTGATGGCATAGCCGTCGGCGATTTGCCAGTGAACGGCGTTGAACGTGGTGAATGCAGATGCCAACAGTGTGAAAATGGCGAGGGCTGGAAACATTACTTTTTTCATTTCTTAATGTGTTTTAAATTGTGAGAAAATCTTTGTGATTTGTTGACACAAAGGTGGCCGCAACCGCAACCGCCCTGCATTAATCTACATTAAGAAAGAAAAACAGCCTTATTTTTTGGCTTTATCGCCGCGCAATTTGCTCAAAGCTTCCGGCGTGATGCCCAGATAAGAGGCAATCATCCGTTGAGGAACGCGCTGGGCGATGTTCGGGTAAGTCTCCAAAAAATGCTCATAACGCTCCCAGGCACTCGCGCTCATCAGCATGATGATGCGTTTTTGAAGAACGGCAATGCGGTTTATCAGTTTTTCGGTACCCATACCAAAAAACTGATAAACATCAAAACCTTCCGCCGCTGCCTGACGTATGTCGAATGCTTCCACCTCGCTGTCTTCCAGCGCATCAATAAACAGGTCGGATGGCGCATTGCGCAATTGCGTAGCAATATCAGAGGCCATCCAACCCTCCGGGGCAAACATAAAAATGTGTTCCTTGCCTTTTTCGTCAATGGAATAGCAGCGCAAACAACCCTTTTTGACAAAATAGCCCTTTGTACTTGGTTCGCCTTTGCGCAGCAGTATCTGGCCTTTGGCGATGCTTTTGATGCGAATTATTTGGCGGATTTTTTCAATCTGCTCCGGAGTGAACTTGTTGTTTGACAAAAAAATATCTATAAATGACTGCATTTAAGTTGACAATTTTCTGCGAAAATATTGCGCATTGCCGCATAACGTAGATTGACACGCGCTTTTTGTTTTAAGAACCTGTTTGCCTTCAGATTGTGAAATAAATCCCCTCGCCCG
Source organism: Saprospiraceae bacterium (assembly GCA_033762055.1). Classification (GTDB taxonomy): domain Bacteria; phylum Bacteroidota; class Bacteroidia; order Chitinophagales; family Saprospiraceae; genus M3007. Next base: position 560 of record JANRLZ010000020.1, on the reverse strand, counting down.
CTTTGCTGCCCCGCTCGAAGACATGCGCTTAGGCACAAAAACTTACAACTATTTCCCAAAAATTTCTCTACGGTGAATTAACCCCCAATCACGCAATGCTTCAATCACGCTTTTCAAAGTTTTTCCGTGTTCCGTTATCGTGTATTCTGTGCGAACAGGAAAATCATCAACTATTGAACGGGTTATTAACTTGTTCATTTCCAATTCTTTCAACGCTTTCGCCAGGATTTTGGTAGAGAGTTTTGGAATACTGCGTTCTATCTCCCTGAAATGTTTATTGCCTTCCCAAATGGAAATGAGAATCAAAATTGTCCATTTTCCGCCAATCACATCAATGGTGTCCCGCACAGGAACCAATGTGGACATACATTCTTTATGCTCTTTCTTTTTCATTCGCTCAAAAAATATTTGATTACCTTTTAGGGTGTGTCTGAAAAATACTTGCCGGACTGAAAAGGCATCTTTTGGAACCTGTTCTTCCGGTCTTTTTCGGGCAATATGGCCCGATATTCCCCTCAAAAGCACCTTTGCCCGGAACCCAAAACCTGCTCTTGTCTGTC
>JANRLZ010000019.1:0-3179 GCA_033762055.1 Saprospiraceae bacterium | reverse complement strand
TCGAAATAAATCCGGTGGTTTTTGGGAGAAGGGAGTTGCAGGTCAACGTAATTCAGAATGGCTTTCGGGATGGGGTTGTTTTCATTGGTGAATATGCCCGGCCAGTGGGTTGACAAACAAGCCGCGCCGCCAAACACATCGGGGTACTCACAAATAGCGTACAACGAAATCAAACCACCCATACTTGAACCGGCGATGAACGTGTTTTTCCGATCCGAAAGCGTTCTGAATGCCTGATCTACCGCCGGCTTCACTTCTCTGACAATGAACTGAAGATAGGCGTCGGACAACATCTCGTATTCACCCAAACGCGGTTTAAACAGCGCAATTTCAGCTTCTTTCAATTGTCTCATCGCTTTTGCCGGTATGTACTCTGCCGCGCGTTTTGCTCCGTTGTTCCAGATCCCCACTACGATACAAGCGCGTATCCTGTTCTCTTTGAGTAATTTACCTGTCACGTCGTCAACTTCCCAGGCTTGCTTGTTCCAGGTGGCGTTGCTGTCGAACAACATTTGACCGTCGTGCATGTACAAAACAGGCATAGGTTTTTTCCCATCATATCCCGGCGGCGTCCAGATGTCAATATGGCGCGCATCCACGTATTCAGATTTAAAATTTTCCCAGCGTGTCAAACTTCCGCATGATACCTGTGGAACCTGGGCAATGCCCCCCGTCTGTAACCCGGTCAATATCAGCAAACTGGCAAAAATTCTCATTTCGCTATCAATAATGTGGTTTAGCGCACCGTCTTTTCCCCATGCTCATAGTGGTTTTGCGAAATCACCGAATGGCGATCCAGGTCGCGTGGCCCTTCTATGATCCAGTCTGCTTTGTCTTTTTTCTCAAAACGGCAGGTATTGCAAATGAAATCGTGCACCTCGCCGTATTTGTCTTTTCGTGCCGTCACCCGGTAAATTTCACCGCCATACATCCATACCACGGCTTTGCCGGCGCAGGTCGGACAATCGCGATGGGCATCCATCGGGTTGAGGAACCATACCCGGCTTTTGAAGCGGAAGGTACGGTCGGTGAGCGCGCCCACCGGACAAACGTCAATTACGTTGCCGCTGAATTCGCTTTCGATGGATTTTTCAATAAATGTGCTGATCTCGGCGTGGTCGCCCCGGTGGATGATGCCATGTACACGTTCCGGACACAATTGCTGGGCGGTAAACACACAGCGGAAGCACATGATACAGCGCGTCATGTGCAGTTTGATGTACGGACCGATGTCTATTTTTTCGAAGGTACGGCGCTCGAATTCGTAGCGGGTGTTGGCTTTGCCGTGTTCGAAAGCAAGGTCCTGCAAATGGCACTCGCCGGCCTGGTCGCAGATCGGGCAATCGAGCGGGTGGTTGATGAGCAGAAATTCCGTCACGGCGGCACGGGCTTCCACGACCGTGGGGTCGCTTTTGCTGGCAACTTCCATACCGTCCATAACCGTCGTCTGGCAGGAGGCCACGAGTTTGGGCATGGGGCGGGGGTCTTTTTCCGAGCCTTTGGTGACCCGCACCAGGCAGGTGCGGCATTTGCCACCCGATCCTTTCAGCGAGGAATAATAGCACATGGCGGGCGGCACGAGTTCGCCCCCGATCTGCCGGGCAGCATTGAGGATGGTCGTGCCGTCGGCGACTTCGATGGTTTGTCCGTCTATGGTGACTTTTGCCATATTATTGTTCTAATTCTTTCAGAATCAATTGTACTTGAGTACGCAAGGCACCCAGGTGTTGCTTTGCTGTTTCTGTAATTGTCAGCATACTGGTTGACCAATAATTGTGTACCAAACGGTCACGCATACCAGCAATTTGTTTCCATGGAGTTTCAGGGTATTTATCTTTTACTTCTTGAGGAATATTTTTTACGGCTTCCCCGATAATTTGAAATGCAAGTATGAGCGCCATTCCTTCTGTCGAAAACTGCGTCAAGTTTTGTGAAGGCGTTTCGTTGACGAGCTGTTCGGCTTTTGCGGCGAAAGCGTCAATATCGTTCAAAAAATCGCGAATGTCTCGTTTCATAGCATTTCGACTTCTTGCATGATGTGCTGACCGATGTATTTTTTTAATTCGCCTTTGACCGCGACATCTACTTTCCTCTCAAAAATATCTTCCAACGCAAATTGCAATTCAATAATCTCAAAAAGCGTAACCAGTCTATCAAAGCTCACCAGCACGTCAATATCGCTCGTCTCCGTCTGCTCTCCACGCACCCACGATCCGAACAGACCAATCTCCGACACGCCGAACCGCTCGTGCAGTTCGGGTTTCAGGGCGATGAGTTTGTTTTTGATGTCGGTGAGGGTCATTCTACCAAGTGCGTTTTACTTGCTTGCCAATCAGATACTGATCAAATACTTTGTCAATTCCAATAATATCCATGTTTTCGGAGAGGGCTTGGGCAATAAGCATTCGGTCAAACGGGTCGCCGTGGTGGAAAGGAAGTTTATTTACCAGTGCAACATGGTCGAAACCGACGGGCAAAATATCAAACCCGTTTTTTTGCACCACCTCCATTAATGCCTCAAAACCAGCATCTAGGCGCAATTTGCCAAGCGAGTTTTTTATCGAAATCTCCCAAAAACTTGCCATGCTCACGGCAATGCTAACCGATTCATCCACAATAAGCGATTTGGCTTGTGGGCTTAATTCCGGCGCATCATCCGAAAACCACAATAAAGTATGCGAGTCGAGGAGATATCTCATGGCATATACTCCTTAAAGGCTTCCAATGGCGCATCAAAATCCGGGGCTATCCAGATTTTTCCTTTAAGCATACCTGCTTTTCGTTTTTGTTTTACCACTTTTTTGTTTTTTTGATTCTCAAGATTTAAAAACTGCACAAAATGAAGCACCTCGACTTTCAAGGCCTCCGGCAGGGAATGCAGTTCGCGAAGAATGAGTTGCTCTGTCATGGCTTGTGTTTTTTAATTTTCAGGTTCGGGTTTCAGGGCGATGAGTTTGTTTTTGATGTCGGTGAGGGTCATTTTTTTGCGTTTTTGGTTTTCAGGTTTCAGGTTTGAAGGAAATCAAGATTCCAGATGCTTTTTCAAAAAATCATGCAAAGGTTTCAATGCTTCTTTTGAGGGATCAAGTTGCCAATGGTCGGAGTTGGTGTAATCGCGTTTTTTCTCCTGAATATCACCCTTGCTGCCAAGAAGTGCCTCCAAATATGCAAATATCTTT
>JANRLZ010000018.1:0-12432 GCA_033762055.1 Saprospiraceae bacterium | reverse complement strand
ACAGACAAGAGCAGGTTTTGGGTTCCGGGCAAAGGTGCTTTTGAGGGGAATATCGGGCCATATTGCCCGAAAAAGACCGGAAGAACAGGTTCCAAAAGATGCCTTTTCAGTCCGGCAAGTATTTTTCAGACACACCCTAATTTTTACAAAGAGACAGCCTCAAAAAGTAACATCGTGTAAATCCTGTCTAAAAGAAACCGGCCGTATAAACAAACCCGTCTGGCAACCTACTTGGGCAGGCGGATTTTATAGGTTTTCCCTTCTTTGTTGGTGAGTTTACTGTCAATCAGCCAGGGGTTGTACAGTTTGAGCATGCGATAGTTCGTGTTGTGTTCGCGTGCAAAATCGCCCCAGTTGGCTACGGCGCCCTTTACTTCCACGGTTTTAAAATCGCTGAGCGGCGGATAAAGGTGTTCTTTTTCCACCGTGTACTCGTATTCCTCCGGGTGTTCCATCACTTCCTTGATGGCCACAATACGGAAGGGGTAGCGCATGGTTTCATCGGCGGCGAGGTTGAGTTCATAAAAGGTTTTGGCGCGTTGTTTGGTCATCTCCTCCATGATACGGCCCGGGCCGCCGTTGTAGGCGGCGGCGGCAAGCGTCCACGAACCAAGGCGTTCTTTTTCCTTTTTCATGTATTTGCAGGCGGCACGGGTCGCTTTTTCAAGGTGATAGCGCTCGTCCACCTCGCTGTTGACCTCCAGGCCGTAGCTGCCGGCGGTTTCTTTCATGAATTGCCATACCCCGCGTGCGCCGGCAGGTGAAACGGCGTTCGACAAGGCACTTTCCGCCACAGCAAGGTATTTCAGGTCGTCGGGCGCGCCTTCTTCTTTCAGGATAGGTTCAATAATCGGAAAAATCGCGTTGGCGCGTTTCACGGCCAGAATGGTTTGCGAGTGGAAGTAAATATTGCGCAGCAACTCCGCATCGAGACGCTGCCGCACATCCCAGTTGTCCATGGGCAGTTTTTCACCACAAAAGTCAAAATCCTTGTCGAGGTTGACCGATCGTACCCGTTGATCGGGTTGGTCGCCATCGTTTTTGAAGGAGGTAATAAAAAACGCCAGGAACCCGGCGGCAAAAACGAGGTTCAGGATCAGCAGGGCACGTGCCTGGGAAGAAATGTTCATGAGACAGTTTTTTATGGTAAGGAACGACCAAAATGGGAGGGGCATTATTCTTCCGGGTTGCGGAAAAGTTCTTTCAAAAAACGGGGATTCCTTCGTGTGTCAAATATTTCGACAATCATCACCTGGTCATGTTTCGACACAATAAATTAGTTTGTAATTCCACTTTATCAGTGAACGGTACTGAACAACTTCATCTTGTAAAAGAGGTTCAACTGAATTTCTGTTGGGCAAGGTGGAAAGAGAATTGCCTGCCGTAACAAGTTCGGTGGCTACTTTTTTGCTCCTTCTACGGATTCAACCTTGATAAATTCATAAATGTCTCGCAGTGCTTCAATTGCGGGGAGCGTCCATATCACTTCATAATTTTTCACAAGTCACCAAAGTTCAATTTCAGCCTGAAGTTCCTTAGCAGTTTTTGTTAATCCCTCTTGTCCGGCGGCATAGGAGGCGCGTACCCGTGCAATCAAATCGTCTTTGGTAAGCGGCGTTCCGGTGCTGGTAAAGGCAACAATATATTCCTCGTTGCCGGTAAGGGATTGAAAAACCATCAACAAGGTTCAACTGTTTTCTCATCTGCCGCATCAATGAGGGCATGCAAATTTTGCCTTATTTGAAGAGTGGACATGTTGCTTGTTTGTACAAAGGTAACGAAAACAAGCTCAATTCCTTGCCCCCCCCTCAAAAAAACAACGCGTTGGCAAACAGCACTTTTCCCTGTTGCCAGAAACTGCGGAACAACGGATTGTCCACCATCAAAACGGCCTCGCCGGCGCCCATGCGCTGTACCACAGCAATCGGCGTCTTTTTCAACTGCGGTTTTACCCGACTCCCGATAAAACCATAGGTCTGGTAATTTTCTTCCAGATAAATCGGTGCGTCGGCTCTTTCAGGCATTTGGAAAGCGTCGGAAAGGGTTTTTAAAGAATGATAATGTTCCGGAAAACCAAAGGCGAGCGGATGCGTGTTGTCCACTTTGGCGCGCACAATAGCGCCCGGCAGGCCATCGCTCAAGCCGTCGCGCTGACGGGTGGCAAATGCCTTGGGCGCTGCCGTGGAATCGCGTTTGGGCGACTCCTTGCTTTTCAGATCAAATCCCTCCTTGTCGGCAAACGCTTTGGCGCCACCTTCAAAACCAATGATACGACCACCTTTCTCCATCCAGCCTTGCAGGGTTTCGAGCGTCTTTTCATCCAGGTGATAATTTCCATGCGGAAAAATCAAGACCTGGTAAGCGCTCAAATCCATCCGGTTCAAGCGATCCAGCGGAAGGGGCGTCACCGGGTATTCCAGCTCCTGCTCGAAAAAATACCAGGTGTGTCCGTACGAATTTTCTTCCACATCGTCGCCGTACACCATCGCAACATGCGGTGCATTAATCAGATGAAAAGCATCCGAACCCAAATCCTTGCCCTTGCTGGCAAACCCCGTAAAGACCGGATACAAACGCACGTGTGTACGTGTTGCCGCGTCGTTCACCAGCTTATCCAGTTCGTTCTGCAACAAACGATTGTCGGCCCTGCTAATCACCAATGCGCCGGCGGCATAGTTTTGTTCGGCCAGCGTAAACGGCTCCATGGCAGTGCGAATACGCACGCCTTTTTGCAACAATTCACTCAAAAACTGTGCTTCCGACAGCGAGTGCCGGTGTACGCACCAGGCATAGGGCGATCCGGTCGCCAGGTCTTTTTGCGGCTTGTAGGCTTCATAGGCTTTTTTGGGTTCCAGGCGCTCTTTCAAAGCATAAGCATCCAGCCCGTGCGCAAAGGGCAGCGACCATGCGGTGATATCGTAAGTCATGGAGTCGGCCAGTTTGGCTTCCGGCTCGAACAGGGCTTGCACCAGCACCGAATGCGGCTGATAAGCACTGATGACCAGATCGTTCGGATTGATCGAAGCACTGATCTCTTTGCCGCTTGCGTAATCAAACGCCTTTACGCCACTAATGCCCGCCCCTACCCGACCATATCGGATATAATGCCGGTCGAGCAGTTCGCACAAGGTTCTAATCTTGTTGGGATCGTTGGCTTCGCGAATGACAAACGCCTTGTATTGTCCCTGCGGCTGCGTGGAGGTACGCCGGAAGTATTCCCTGAAATTCTCCACCAGGGGTTTGGCGCTTTTGCTGCTCACTTCGATGGTGGAAAGCGAAGTGGTGAGGTGATGCAGGATACGGTCGTGCAGGGTCAGGGTATCGCCATTGTCGGTTTCAATAGCCCGGCCGCCCCGCGGACCACCAGCCTGTTCGTAGGTCATGCCGATGGCGCCGTTGAAGGTCGGATACGTATCGCCGTATGACGGGTAAAACAGGTCGAATACTTCCTTGGTGAAATAAAACCAGCCGTTGTTGTCGAAATGACGGGCGTTGTTTTCTCCGATTTCTACCTGAAAATCGCGTTGCCAGGGGGTAATCAGTTCGTGCATGGGCTCGGCGGCCGGTGCAAAATAGTAGGGTTCATTGATGCCCTGTTCGTGGACGTCGGGGTGCACATGCGGGAGCCAGCGATGGTAAACAACCAAACGCTGCCGGCTCTCGACCTGCGTGGCCCAGGCCCAGTCGCGGTTAAGGTCGAAATAATAATGGTTCACACGTCCGCCCGGCCAGGGTTCGCGGTGTTCGCGGGCATTGGGGTCGGCATTTTTGATGCGGTTGGAGGCCATGCGGTTCCAGTGGGTGTAACGATCGTACCCGTCGGGGTTAAGCGATGGATCCACAATCACTACGGTATTTTGGAGCCATTCGCGGATTTTAGGGTCCGACTGCGTAGCGAGCCGCCAGGCCAGTTCCATGCTGCATTCCGAACCGGAAGCTTCGTTGCCATGTACGCTCATGCTGAGCCAGACAATGGCGACGGGGTTGTTGAGGTCGGGCTGACCGTCGGCCATGCCGGCGAGGCGCAGGTTGTTGAGACGAATTTGCTCAATACGCGCCATGTTTTCAGCGGAAGCGAAGAGGGCGATTTGCAGGGGGCGGCCTTCGTTGGTGAGGCCGTATTTTTCCAGCCGCATGGTTTGGGGGGAAGCGGCGGCCAATTGTTCAAAATAGGCATTCAACAGGTAGTGCGGGGTGAACTGTTCGCCCAAACGATGGGGCAAAAACTCATTCGGCGATTTTTGAGCCATTGCTGACGACGCGATCAGCAAAAAAAGCGGGAGGGCAAGCGTAAATGGGAATTTCATTCCAGAAAGTGGCGTTGCGGGATGAGAGGAACCCCATCCCCGTTTTGTTGTGCGGCAAACTTCCTGAAAAATTTGGAAAAACAATCAGAAATGGAGCGTTCAAAAAAATAGATAGTATACAGAATTAGTTTCGTGTTGGTGGGTCGGAGCCATTTTTGTTGGATCAAGGCGGATTTTGCAGTCGAAATGGGACTAATTTCGGCGTCTCGCCTAAGGCGAGACCAACGCAAAGCCGGCAAAAATGGGTTGATCCAACGGTACGAAACTCATTCTGTATAGGATCTATACCTCGCGCTGGGAGGTTTGGTGCATGGCGCAACAAATAAACCCCTTAAAATCAATAGAATCCTTTCATGGCGATCACTAAAATCACACGAATCACGGTATAATTTGTCTGAATCATGATTTACGGGATTTTGGGATTTACAGGATTATTGTCAAAGTCAGGACGCTCAGGATTTTAAGATTTGCCGGATTTTTCGTCTGTGGCCATTCTGCTCATCTATACCTCGCGCCGGGAGGTTTGGTGCATGGCGCAAAAAACAAACCCCTGAAAATCAATAGAATCCTTTTATGGCGATCACTAAAATCACACGAATCACAGTATAATATGTTTACGGCTTTTCTGTATAAAAAATCCGATTATGGCGGGGCTCGCACTATTTATCTTGCCCGATAGCACGACTCCTTATTATACCCCCTTCATGCTCAACGCTACCCGCTTGCGCACCTGATCCACTTCCACGACCCGCACCATTACCTGCTGACCGAGCGAAACCACCTCCATCGGATCGCGTACAAACTTGTTCGACAACTGCGAAACATGCACCAGCCCGGAATCCTTGACGCCGATGTCCACAAAAGCGCCGAAATTGGTGATATTGGTCACAATACCGGGCAAAACCATGCCCGGCTGGAGATCGTCGAGCGAGCGTACATTGGCAAATTCGAACGCCCTGGCAGCGCCACGGGGGTCGAGGCCGGGTTTTTCCAGTTCTTTCAGGATGTCTTTCAGGGTAGGTAAACCCACATCGCCGCGCACATATTTTTTCAGGTCAATGGCCGCGCGTTTGTCGCGGTCGCGGATGAGGTCTTCCACCCTGCATCCCAGGTCGGCAGCCATTTCTTCTACCAGGGCATAACGTTCGGGATGTACCGCCGTGTTGTCGAGCGGATTTTTGGCTTCCCGGATGCGCAGAAAGCCCGCGCATTGTTCGAACGCCTTGTCGCCCAGCCGCGGCACTTTTTTCAAATCTGCACGGCGGGTAAAGGCGCCGTTTTCAGCGCGGTATTCCACAATGTTTTTGGCCAGCACCGGGCCGAGGCCCGACACGTAGGTGAGCAAATGTTTGCTGGCGGTATTCAAATTGATACCCACCGCGTTCACACAACTTTCCACGGTGCGGTCGAGACTGTCTTTCAACTGGGTTTGGTTGACGTCGTGCTGGTACTGGCCGACACCGATGCTTTTCGGGTCAATTTTGACCAGTTCCGCCAGCGGGTCCATCAGGCGGCGACCGATGCTGACGGCCCCGCGCACCGTGACGTCTTCTTTGGGAAATTCCTCGCGCGCCACTTCGCTGGCGGAGTAAATGGAGGCCCCGGCTTCATTCACCTGAAAGATTTCAACCGGATGGCGGAAGTTTATTTTTCGCAGGAAATCCATCGTTTCGCGGCCGGCCGTACCGTTGCCCACCGAAATGGCCTCGATGTGGAACTGATCGGCCAGGTGCTCGATTTCGGCCTGCGCCTCGAAGGGCTGGTGCAGGTAAACGGCGGAATATTTGAGCAGGTTGCCGTTGGCGTCGAGACAAACCACCTTGCAGCCCGTGCGGAAACCGGGGTCAATGCCCATCACGCGTTTTTCGCCAAGCGGAGCAGAAAGCAGGAGTTGTCGCAGGTTTTCGGCAAAAACCCGGATGGCCTCGGCGTCGGCCTTGTCTTTGCTCGAGTTCCTGAATTCCGTTTCGATACCCGGTTGCAACAGGCGTTTGTAACTGTCTTTCACCGCCGTGCGCACTTCCTCCGCCGATTCGCCATAGCCGGTGACAAACATCCGGTCGAGGTCGTTCACCGCGTTTTCCTCTTCCGGCGCAATGCTCACCCGCAAAAAACCTTCCTCTTCGCCCCGGCGCATAGCCAGCAGGCGGTGACTCGGACATTTGGCCAGGGGTTCGCTCCAGTCGAAATAGTCGCGGTATTTGGCGCCTTCCTCTTCTTTGCCTTTTACGAGGCGCGAAGCGATCACGGCGCCGCGTTCGAAGTGGCGACGCACCTTGTCGCGCGCCCGCAGGTCTTCGCTGACCCATTCGGCGATGATGTCGCGGGCGCCTTGCAGGGCCTCATCTACCGTCGGCACCTGCTCGGTCACAAACTGGGCGGCGAGGGTTTCCAGTTCCTTGTCGCGTTGTTGGAAAATCCGTTTGGCCAGCGGTTCGAGGCCGCGTTCGATGGCGATGGAGGCGCGGGTTTTCCGTTTGGGGCGATAGGGGAGGTAAAGGTCTTCGAGTTCGGTCATGGTCGCCGCCTCTTCGATTTTTTTGCGAAGTTCGGGCGTGAGTTTGCCTTGTTCCTCGATGCTCTGCAGGATGGTTTCGCGGCGTTTGTCGAGTTCCTGCATTTTTTTCCAGGCGTCCTGGATATCGGCGATCTGCACTTCATCGAGTTCGCCGGTAGCTTCTTTCCGGTAGCGGGCGATAAATGGAATGGTGGCGCCGCTTTCGAGCAATTCAATCACCGACTCGATCTTGCGGGCGGGTATGCCGGTCAGCGGCGCAATACGGGGAGCGTAGGACATTTTTCGATTGGTTCGATTGATTCGATTTTTCGATTGATTCGATTGGGGCAAAGTTCCTGTACTTTTTTGCCTCGTCAAAAATCGCGGGAAAGAAGTTTTCCACAAAGCGAAGGGGGGATCTCTATCGTCATCTTGCAACGAGATTAGGGTGTGTCTGAAAAATACTTGCCGGACTGAAAAGGCATCTTTTGGAAACCAATGCCTTACATACACAAGCCCCTGTGTTTTCAGGAAACCTTTGGCAAAAACACCTCCGCCATCATGCAGCGCGCCGAGCCGCCGCCGTAGGTTTCGATGGTTTCGATGGGCGCGTGCAGCAGCTGCGTATGTTTTTCCAATGTTTGTATTTGCTCCGGCGTAAGCGAACGGTACGCCGTGCTCGACATTACCAGGATGGTCTGTCCCGCGGTGTTGCGCACCTGCAGCATGTTGCCGGCAAAGGAATTCATTTGCGCGAGCGAAATAGCCACGATTTCTTTTCCGGTGGCGGCAAACCGTTCTTCGAGCATGTTTCGTTCGGTCGCGTCGCGCACGGAATCCAGACAAATCACCACAAAGGTTTCGCCCAGGGCCATCATCACGTTGGTGTGGTACACATCCTGCCCCTGCGCATCTACCGAATGAAACACGACGCTTTCATAGCCAATGGCCGCGCATAATTCGTCGAGCAAGGCGGCATCGGTGCGCGGACTGAGACAGGCATAGGCCAGGCGATGCGGGTGATCGAAAATAATGCTGCCGGTGCCTTCCAGGTAGCGGGCGCGGGCCTCGTTCGATTCAAAATGTAAACGGCGGGTGCTGGAAAATCCGCGGTTCAGCACGTTTGCGATGATCGCTTCGCTGCGCTCGAGGCGGCGGGTGGGCGCAAACATCGGGTACGTGACGATCGTGCCGTCCTGATGGAAAGTTACCCAGTTGTTGGGAAATACCGCATCGGGTTTGACCGGTTCAGCGCTGTCTTCGGCCACGATAACCTGTACACCGGCTTCGCGCAATTGGGCTACCATGCCGTCGAATTCTTCCATGGCGCGGGCGCGCATTTCAGCCGCGCTCATTTTTCCGTCGCGACTTTGAAAAGCGTTGTTGGCGGCCGTTTCCTCGTTAAAGGCAAAATTGGCCGGACGAACCATCAGGATATGGGGGGTTGTTTGTAAGTGCATGAGAAAGATGATGAGGGTTTATCGGGTTCCTCCCATCTAAAATCTACAATCATGTAATCTAAAATCTAAAATCAAACCACCCCGTCCATCCCTCCCGATCCAAACTCCGATAATGAATTACCTCGGACAAATCGGCTTCCTCACGCTCACCCTCAAGGGCAAATTGAGGTCGGCATACACTCGTCTGTTTGGTTGATTTTAGATTTTAGATTACATGATTTGAGATTTTAGATGGGATTTGTGAGGGTTTATCTGGTTTAGGGAGGGTTTAGGGGGAGATTATCGGAGTGGGCGATGCTATATTTGCGGGGCAAAAATAGACAAGTCCGTACACAATTGACGGGTGTCGTCAACAAGTGTCGCATCCGGTCGCCATGAAACGATATTGCCGCAACTGTTTTCATCCTTTGCCATACAAGGCCAAATTCTGTGCGCATTGCGGACAAAAAGATACCGATGGCAAAATCGGGATGAAAAGCCTGCTGATTCGGTTGTGGAACAACACGTTTCACCTTGAAGGCAAGTTCATCCAGACGGCCTGGCAACTGTTTATTCCGGGCAAAGTGACGGTGGAATTTTTCAAGGGCAAACAGGAACGTTACCCGCACCCCATCCGGCTGTTTGCCATCGTCATGTTTTTGTTTTTGTTTTTACTCAATTCCATGTTGAAAGAAGAGGAAGCCAAAGGCAACAGCCTGTTCAACAATGGCGTGGACCTGGAAGTAAAAAACGACACCGGCAAAGTGATCGAAAAGCGCAGCATACCATACTATGAGAAAATAAAAATGGGCACCATGCTGCACGACATCCGCCAGGACTACCTCGAACTGCCCGGCGAATGGAAAACCCCGGAAAGCCGCCGGGTGGTGGATACCTTGTTGAAATCTTTTTCCCGCCGCAATGGCCTGGGCGACGACGGCCTGCTGGATACGCTCCTCAACAACGGACTCGACAGTATCGGATTCGGCTTCAACGGGGTACAAATTGCCTCGCTCGATGTGGTGCGCTACAATGCCGACGAACTGATCGAACGATACCACATTACCAACGGGTTCGACCGACTGTTTATCCGGCAGAGCATTAAATCATACAAAAACCCCGATGCTTTTGTTCATGCCTGCGTAGGCAGTCTCACCTGGGCGATCCTGGCGTTGGTGGCGATGATGTCGGGCATTCTTGCCTTGTTGTATTTCCGGCAGCGGCGTTATTATGTCGAACATTTCATTTTTCTCCTGCATTTCCACACCGGCGCCATGCTGCTGCTGCTGATTGCCATTACCGGACAGCGTTTTGATCTTTGGGGCAGCGAAGAAGTTGCGCAAGCGGCCTTTTTACCCGCACCGGCCCTGTATTTTGCCTTGCTGCGTTACTACGGACAAGGCTGGTTCAAAACCCTGATCAAATGGGGACTTTATGGCATTGCCTACCTGATTACCTTCATTGTACTTTTTGCCCTCGGCATGGTGGCGGTATTTGCGTTTTTTTGAGGGCGGAGACGGCATACCGCGCCGCCTGAAAGCGCTGGTTTGAAACGGTTTGGTACAAAACCGATGTGGTTTGGTGTGAAACCGAAGCGGTTTGGTGCAAAAACGAAGCGGTTTGGTGTGAAAACGAAGTAGTTTGGCGCAAAACCGAAGCGGTTTGGTGTGAAAACGAAGCGGTTTGGTGTGAAAACGAAGTGGTTTGGTGTGAAAACGGAGCGGTTTGGTGCAAAAACGGAGCGGTTTGGTGTGAAAACGAAGCGGTTTAGTGTGAAAACGAAGCGGTTTAGTGTGAAAACGGAGCGGTTTAGTGTGAAAACGGAGCGGTTTGGTGTGAAAACGAAGTGGTTTGGTGTGAAAACGAAGTGGTTTGGTGTGAGAACGAAGTAGTTTGATAAAAAAGGGAAAGGAGTAATAGATACGTCTGAAAAAATTTCCTTGTATGAGGTTTTGCCTTATCAAAATGGGCCGCTACTTTTGGAGCGTCAAAACCCTGCTAATGATATACTGCCCGCAACCACGATGATGGACTACGCGCCTTCTCCTCTCGGCAGTCGTCGAGAAGAGAAGGCGCGTGGTTTTATAGCGGGCTTACACGCAATGAACGGATAAGTAAAAGGCGCAATGCGGGATAAGTAAAGTTTTGAGGCTTAGTCCGCAATGCGGGATAAGTACCATAGAAGGAGGTTAGGCGCAATGCGTATAACTAAAAGTTCGATGAAATGAAATAAAAAAAGAAAAATAAAATATGTATCAGCCCAGCGTTGAAATACAAAAAAGCAACTTGAATAAATTCTGTCAAGAAGTAGAGGAGTTAATCAACGACCTTGTGCAAGAGAATTATGTCCTAAATTGGGATGAAGATTTTTTAACTCGTAAATTTTTAAGTCAATTAACACAACGATTGAATGGTAGTCTAATAACAGATTTAGAAAATCGTGTTGTTTTTCTAACACCATTTAAACTAACCAAACCAGTAGAAAAGAAATTTGGAGACATTGCTATTATTGTAACGATAGAGTTTGGCGACGGAGATAAAATCGAAGGTATAGCCTTTTTAGAAGCCAAAAGAAAATATAAAGAAAGCAGAAATTTTGACGCAATAAAATGGGAGCAATTGGAAAGAATTTACCAAAATGCTCCACACTCTCAATTGCTTTTATATGATTTTAGAGACATAAGCGAATTTGCTTCCACAGGACTTGTAAGCAAAAAGAATGCAACAGCAGGTAATCCAATGGCTCAGTTGCCAGTTACAAAGTTTGTGACAGCCCCAATAAATAAAGCAATTCAAGTAAGACAAAACAATGAAAGGCTTTACAAGTTATCTTTACCTGTTTCCTATCAATTAGCGTATAGATATTTGAATGGCTTTGATTTAGACTTTGTTAATGACAAATTGAAACAAGTAAAAAGTGATTTTGCCAAAAACTATGAAAATGTAGATTTGGAAATTCCCGCATACTTGATATATGTAAGCATTGTCCCCGACAAGAGTGTGAAAGAAGACCGCAATTTGTACTCAAAAGAAAAACGAATGGGGTATATTCCTGATTCAGGAATCGATGAGAGACTATATTCTAAAATTAAACCTAATGAATAAATAAAATTCATCGAACAACGGCTTGCTGTCCATGCCGCCGAACAGCCAGCCCGCAAACCCAACGTACGGCGGCACGGCAGCAAGCCAACCGTTAGCGGCCACTATAACCTTAAAATAAGTTATTTGGCACTCGGTATCCATCGAAGTCATCCTTGTTTGAGTAGTCAATTTTCAATGACTAATTGCGATATCGAACCAACCGCTTGGCATAAAAAAGTTTTAAAACACTCATTTGATTCAAAATAGCGTTATATGAACTTAATTGCAAATTCTGGCATTCAATATTTTACATTTCCATTAGAAATCAACTTGAATGATAGTTTCAAGATGTATTTCCATGAGTGGTTCGAAGTAGATGACGAACAACTAAAGTTAGAAATTGCTCATAATTTTTCAGAAGAGGGAATTTGGGTAAGTAAGCGTGATTTATTATTATTAGGTTATCTGACTGAAGGGAAAGTTGGTAGAATTGAAAATGGAAAGTTAATTCCATTCAAATGGCAGGATATCAAAGAAGACTTCTATAATGAAGGCTACCGAACAATCACACCAATGGAAGATGACGGTGGTGGTTCGTTAGATTGTTTTCCAATGTCTTTGAATAAATGTCGCTTTGAAAAATTTGAAAACAAATGGCTACCTTTTCCATTTTTCAATATTAGCGATAATGGCAAGTCGTCTTTTGGGCCGACTAACTGGTGTCGTATCAGATTAGTACCTGCAAATAAAGATGGCAATGTCATAAATTATTATATTTTATTAGCCTTTGATACTCGTACAATTTATGAGAGAGAAAATTATGAAGATGAATATCTGAATGAGACCCCCGTTTTTGCAAGCGAATATGAAAAATCAAAAGAATTTGCACTTTGCGGCGATGAATTTTTATTGATAGATTTTTGTTCAAAACTTAATAATTGTGAATGGATTGATGAATATATTTGGCGGATTCAAGTTTCAAATGCAACAGATTTAGTTTTCTTATCGGCCGCTTGATAGAACTCAATAGGTGTTAAAAACCCGAGCGATTTTCGCGGTCTGTTGTTTAAGTTTTCTTGTACGGCTGCGATCACGTTTTCGTCTA
>JANRLZ010000017.1:0-8275 GCA_033762055.1 Saprospiraceae bacterium | reverse complement strand
GGCATGCAGCGATAAACTACGATGTCCCTGCCATTCATCTTCTCGCAGGGTGAACAACAAGTCAAAAGGGCGGTCTTTCACTTGTTCAAAGACTTTGCCCAGCCCAAAACCAATGCCGCTCATTTCTAAGCGACTGCCCGCCTGGCGAAGGGAAAGTTTGACGTGATTGTTTTCAAGTTGCCGGCTGCGGCCGGTATCCTGTACCTGTTCGGCCCAAAAAACCGGGGCCAGATTTTGGGGGCCGAAAGGCTCGAAGCGGCGCAGCATTTTCCAGAACTCCGGCGTAATTTCATCAAACCGGATTTTTGCACTGATGTCGGTTTGCGGGTGTTCCATCTCTGCGGCGATAGACGCCCGTACCACTGCTTCAAAACGATCCACGAACAAATCTACATTTTCTCGCGGCAATTGCAAACCGGCGGCATGGGCATGACCGCCGTAGGTGTAAAACAGGTCTTCACAGTGTTGCAAAGCGCCGTAAAGATCAAAGCCGGCCACCGAACGCGCCGAACCCACCACTTTTCCGTTACTTTCGGTAAGGATCACCGTAGGTTTGTGAAAAGCTTCTACGATCCTGCTGGCTACAATGCCGATGATGCCCTTGTGCCAGGCCGGTTCAAAAATGACCGCGCTTTTGCGTGTTTGCCAATCGGACTGTTCACGGAATTTTTGCTGGGCCTCCTGGGCGGTGGCGTAATCCATTTGCCGGCGTTCCTTGTTGCGCGTTACCAGCTTTCCGGCATTTTCCAGGGCGCTGTTTTTATCCACGGATAACAGCAGCCGCACTGCCTCGCGCGCGTCGGCGAGGCGGCCGGCAGCGTTGATGAGGGGCCCGATTCCAAACACCACATCGCCAATATCCAGTGGATACGGCCGGTTGATGCGCTGGCAAATGGCCCACAAACCCACGCGTGGCGAACGATTGAGTTGTTGCATTCCAAAATGCGCCAGGATGCGATTTTCACCGGTCATGGGTACGATGTCGCAAGCCGTACTCACCGCCACCAGATCAAGCAGAGACATCAATTCCTCGGCGGGTACATTTTGATGCAAGGCAAGGGCCTGTGCCAGTTTGAATGAAATGCCACAGCCGCTGAGTTCTTTGTACGGATAAGGACAGTCGGCACGTTTCGGATCGAGACAGGCCACGGCAGCGGGCAAACCGCCTTCCGGCAGGTGGTGATCGCACACAATAAAATCAATTCCGTAACCCCTGGCCAGATCAATAGCCGCATGTGCTTTGATACCACAATCCATGGCAACTACCAGCGTGCAGCCTGTTTCACGCGCATATTCCACCCCGGCCATGCTGACGCCGTATCCCTCCTTGTCGCGGTCGGGCAGATAATAATCAAGGTTGGTATGAAAGCGGGAAAGAAAAGAATACATGAGAGCTACACTGGTCGTGCCGTCCACATCGTAATCGCCGTAGAGCAGGATGCGCTCGTTGTCGTGCAACGCTTTTTCAAGCCGTTCCACCGCCCGTTCCATGTCCTTCATCAAAAAAGGATGGTGGGTATTTTGCAAATCGTGTCGAAAAAAAGCACGGGCAGCCTCCAGCGAATCAATACCGCGCTGCGCAAGCAGGCGGCAAAAAACGGGAGGTATTTTTAACTCCGCCTCCAGGCGCCTGATGAGGGCTTCGTCGGCAGGGAGCAGGTTCCAGATGGCAGGTTTCATTGTAAACGGATGAGTGAAGCGTGATGCATGTTTGCGAAGATAATGTTTTTTTTACAACCGACTTCCTGCGAAAGTAGTTTTCGGTGATAAAATCACCGAAAACTACTTTCGCAGGAAGTCTAACGACACCCCGACATTTCCGGAAATATACTCCGCCGTAAACTTGTGCGCCTTGATCGAGATTCCGATAAACGGCTGCCCGCCCCCGATGCCCGGCAGGTAATAACGCGCCGAGAGTTTGGCGTTGGTGGATTTGGGTACGTACTGGTTAATACCTTGTCCGACATAACGTCCAGCCTGAAGGACGATGCTGATGTCGCCGAACAGGAATTCTTCCGCCACGAAAACTGCTGCGCGGGTAGCGCCTTGCCGGGCCGTTTGTTCGTCGGCAAACCGGGCGGCATGTATACCCCAGGAATAGATAGCGCGGTTAAATTCATAATCAGCGCCGAACAACACCCGATTGGTACGGTTGATTTGAAAATAGCCCGCTGCTGAGGCATTCCAGACGGCGTGTTTAGGTCCGTCGAACGAAGCGATTTCAAGCATAGCCAACGCTCCCTGCAATTGGGCGCCCCAGCGCCGGCCAGTGCTGCGTTTTTCGGCGGTAGCCGGTAAAAATTCGCTTTCTCGCACCGGTCGGAAAAAGCAAGCGGCCGTCAGCCAGCCGGAAAAAATGTTGATGCCGAAATTGGGTAGCGCCGAGCCGCCGTTTGAAAAATGCGTCATACTCCCCCCCAGTGAAAAACGCCAGCGCGCATCCGCGCGGTATTCGGCGCCGAGCCGAAACTGGGTAATGTTGTTCCAGTGCGATCCAATGGCGTTCTGGCTGCGATTGTCAAACCAGTCGTAAGGCTGCGTTACCCATGCCAGCCCGGTACCCACCCGAAAATGCCCTGCTAAACGCCCCGCTCTGAAAAGCGGAATCCGAAGATAGGGTAAAAGGCCGAAAGCGCTTCTGTGCGACCCATCGCCCAGCCAAAAATGAGATGCCGACATACCCAGCGCGGGATACCGTTGCCATGCCTGCCAATTGCGCCGTCCCGAAGTTTGAAAATAAAAACCAATTTCCTGCCCGCCCAACCTTTCGCCGGTTTGGGTGTTCAGTTTAGGCGTATGCCGCCACACCGCCCCCTGATAGGCCGAGGTTTCGAGCGCAATTTTTTGGGCGCATAAAGGAGCCGCCCACAAAGCGAATAGCAGAAAAAGACTATTTTTTCTTTTGCAGTTCATCTATCTTTTCGAGCAGCCATTTTTTGGGGGTCAGAGAAGACGTGGTTTCAATTTTTGATTTCAGCCGATCTATTTTCCGGGCATCTGAAGGGTGGAGGATGGTCAGGTTTTTTACAAAGTTGAGAAAATTGAGGTACTCCCGTTTCTGGTTTTTCGACAGTTCCCTGTTGCGCCGCAAAAAGATTTTGAAGCTGTCTATCAGTGAATCGAGCGCCATTATTTCGTTCAGTTCGTAATAGGTACGCACCAGCATTTGTTTGGCGCTGAGCGCATACACCACATCGCTGTATTCCACATCCCGGATCAATTCGATGACACGGCGGTATTTTTTCTGGTAAAAATGCAGGGTAGCAAGGTTGAACGTGCGGGCATTTTCGCGAATGCCAAGGGGTAAAAATTCAGAATAGTGCTCGATAAAATTTTCGATCCATTCAAAATCGCCGGCCCCCAGACCGGCTGTGACGATGTTTTTGTAGATGCCTTCCGAGAGTTGTCCGTCTTCCAGTAATACCCCTTTTTGTGTTATTTTTTTAAAAATTTCAAATACTTCCCGGTAGTATTCGCGTTTGCCCTGGTTGATTTTCAGGGCGCAATAATTCTGGGCGATAAAATAACATTTGCGCAGGTCTTTTTTGGCAAGCCGGGGCGCTTGCACATCCAGTTCATCCAGCAGTTGGCGGAATAATATTTCGTCTTCCGGGCGAGTCAGGCATTCTACTACATTTTTATACACCCGCAAAAGGGGAACATTTTTAAAACGTTCATTTTCAAGGTAATGCCAAAAACCGTCGGGGAGTTCCACACTTTGATCGGTGGCTCTCGAACCCTGATAAAGCAGCCAGCCGGTGTAGAGTTCCAGTTTCTGGGTGAGGTAAAAACAAGCCAGATTAAAATCGGCTGCGGCGAGTTTTTCTGCGTATCCGACCAGTGTCAGGTACTTCGTCGCGCGGTTGGAAATATTGTTGTGCAGATGAAACTGTGCGAGGTAAAAATCCGTAGACTGCCCTTCGGAGGCTTCGAGCAACTGCTGAATGTTGCGTTCCACGCCGGCGAGGTGTTTTTTCAACTCCGGTTTTTCAAGCAGGCGTTGCAGGTCGAGCGCTTGAGTGATGGGCGATTGGCTGCGGGCTTCAGCTGAAAGAAATTGCAGGGTCAGTTGGGTAAGATCGGAGGCCATGCGACGCAGTTGAGCATCCTGATAGTTTTTTGTCGGGTATAATTTTTGCCAGACAAATTGTCGGCTTAGTTGTTCGGTGGTGTTTTCACGCAATGCTTTATCGCAAAGTTCGAACAGGGGCACCAGATCGGGCTGCTCGTTCAGGTAAGGGGAAACAAGGAATTTTCGGAGCCTGTTGCGCTCCACCTTACCCAGGGTATGTAGAAGGGAGAGTAATTTTTCGCTAAACATATTCTGCGAAACAGGTATTAAAAATTATTGAAAATCAAATTTTTAAATAAAAAATTGAGAAAAAAATTTTCCGGCAAGTTCTGAAAATTGTCATTTATTTCCAATAAAAAAAACCGAACCTTTGTAAGACCAAAAAAACAAATTGCCCAACGAAATGCCAGATTAATCCGTCCTCCCTGAAATATTTCAAACTTGTTGGCAGATGCAAAAGAGAATTTACCCTTTACTGTTTGCGCTGTATGCAGCGTTTTTCTTGTCTCACCCGCTCCTCGGGCAAACAACCAAAACGATTGAGACAGCTTGCCTGAACCCATCGTTGGCGAACCATACGATGCTTTGTCCAAGCAGCGCCCAATTGCTCGCGCCGGTTTGCGGATGCGACGGGATAGACTACGCCAACGAATGCGAGGCACTTTCCTCGGGCTTATCCCAATGGTGGGCCGGCTCCTGTAACAGTGTGGTGGGTTCCTGTCAAACAAAATTACAGGTTGAAATTGTTGACGGCGTTCCAGGCGACGGCTACACAGCGCAGTTCAGCAACCTGAGCCAGGGCAACTACACATTTGCTCAACTCGATTTCGGCGACGGCAGTCCGCTTTGGGAAGGTGTAAACTGGGATACGGTGCTGCACTATTACGATTCGCCGGGCATCTATAAAGTCAACCTCACGGTATGGAATGCCGGCGGTTGTATTTCCTCACTCAGTCAATTGGTAGTTACCGATGCGGCGAGTATGACGAGCGAACACATGCCCGATGTGACCGACTATGTCGTTCCGGGCGATGTTGACCGCGACCTGCGCGCCAATGCGTATGATTTGTTGAATCTGGGGGTGGGTCACTACAGTTCCGGCGCGCCGCGGCCGGGCGCCCATACCAACTGGGTTCCGCAGTTCGCCCCTAACTGGGATCATTCGATGCAACAGGGCATCAATTACAAACACATGGACTGTGACGGCAACGGGACGGTTAACGCGTTCGACGCCGATGTCATTTTGCAACACTATTCGGCCCTCGATTCCAGCAACATGGCTGTTTTGCCCGGAAAACCGGCGCTCAGGATCGAATTTGATCAGGATACGATCTGGGTAAACCCCAACAACCCGGCGCCCGTTGAAATCAAAGCCAATGTAAAAGTAGGCAGCCCCAGTCAACCCGCTCTTGGCCTGTACGGCCTCGCTTTTGCCTTGCAATATCCCGACTATGTGAGTCATAACCCCGACGCCAACTACGACGACGATTTCTTTGGCTCTACCAACCACCTGCTCTGGCTCAGCAAAGACCTGCATGAACAAACTCAACTCGACATTGGCCTGACCCGCATCAACGGGCAAGCAGCAAACGGGTACGGCAAGATAGCCAATATCACATTTAGTACCGATGTCATCATCATTATTGACATCATCGAACGCAGTGAAAGTCAACCCATCCCATTTGTTGTCCCGGTTCGGGGAATCAAGGCAATTGACAAATGGGGAAATAAATTCGAGATTTCTGCACCGGTGCAACAAGACACCATCTGGATCAAAACCATCGAAACTTCTTCCGGCACTGAAGACGATCTGCTGCAATCGCAGGTGCTGCTCAGCCCAAACCCGTCCGGCGATATTTCGACCCTCTACACCGCCGACCTGCATGTGGAAAATATCCAGGTATTAAATGCACTGGGGCAGTCTGTACACGAAATACAACCGAACGGATTGAACATCCAGCAGATACCGGTAGCCGATTGGGCGGGCGGCGTGTACACCCTGCGTATCCGCGCAGAAGAGGGCATGGTTGAAAAGAAATTAGTGGTGCGTTGAAGCCGTTTTCAGGATACCGGCGCTGAAAATGCCGCCGGTATCCTGAAAATTCTGTTTTTTTGCCCGCAAATGCTTTTTTGGGCCAATCTTCTCTTCTGGCCGGCCGTTTTATATGCCGGATTGTGCGTGGTGTTTTACTTCGGACAGGACCTGTTCTTTTTCCGTCCGGAGCGTTTGGCAAAAACATTTACTTACCAGTATCCTTTTCCGTTTGAAGAAGTGAATTTCGATATGGAAGACGGCGGCGTGGTCAATGCGCTGCATTTCCGGGTGCCCAACAGCAAGGGCGTTGTTTTTTATATCAAAGGCAATTCGCGCAGCATCAAGGGCTGGGGCAAGTTTGCCAAAGATTTTGTGGGAAAAGGTTTCGATTTTTTTATTCTCGATTATCGCGGTTTTGGAAAAAGTCGGGGGCGGCGCACCGAAGAAATCCTCTTCAGCGACCTCCAGCATGTGTATCAATGGCTGTCGGACGAATACGATGAGTCGCGCATTGTGCTGTATGGTCGCTCATTGGGAAGCGGGCTGGCAGCCCGCATTGCATCATGGAACCGCCCGCGCCTGCTGATTCTCGATTGCCCGTATTACTCATTTTTATACCATGTTTCGCGCTACGGATTTATCTTGCCTATCCGTTGGCTCCTGCGTTATCATATCCGTACCGATCGTTTTATCAAAAAAGTGCGCAGCCCCATCCATATTCTGGGAGGTACCAAAGATCGCCTCATTCCCTACCGCCAGTGTGAAATGTTGAAAGCCCTTATGCCCGACAAGATCGCCCTGCACCCGATCGTGGGAGCGGGACATAACAATTTGCCTGATTTCCCGGAATACCATGATCTTTTGTATGACATCCTGCACGACGCCTTTGCCGATGAGCAGGAATGGAAACTGGCCGCCTGATTCAATTTTACTCCGCTGCACCATTTTTCCGGCAGTTATACGTTTGTCGGACTTCATCCAACGCTCCCATGCAACAAGTTTTACGCACACTCCTGCTTTTATTACCGTTCACGGCTTTTTCCCAAAAAAACAACAATCCCGCCCCGTCGGCCAAACCCGCTGCCACCCCGCCTGCCGCTGCCAAGCCCGGCGCTCCCACGCCGTTTAAAAAAGATACCGCCATTTTGCGCCTGTTTGAAAAACCTTCCGACATCAAGTGGGTGAAAAATTTCAAGGGGCGTATGGATGATGCTGCGGTGGTGGATATTTCCCTTGCCTCGGATGGCCGCAATTGTCGCGGCTATTTCAGTTACACCAAAAGCCGGATTCGGTTTAACCTGATCGGAACGGTGGATTCGAGCGGGTTTGTACTGGAAGAACGCGATTTGTCGCAAGGCGTGACCGGTAAATGGCGCGGAAGCCTGCGCAATAAACGCCTCGATGCAGAATGGATCAATGCCGACAATACCCTGGGCGGGCGAATAGAAGCCGAAGAAGTTGCACCCGGACAATCGGTGACACTGAACTGTTCGGACAACAAATGGAGCAGTCGCTACATCACCCGGTTCAATGGTGCACGGGCCGATATGATCCTGGTGCGCAGTCACAACGGCGCACTCGACGGATTTCTGTGGGTAGAATCCGACGCGCGGACATATCGTTTAAAGGGCGATTTGAAAACGGATGGCACCTATGAGATGGAAGCCCTGGCCAACGGCGACAGGCTGGCTGCGATATTGAGCGGCACATTGCGACCCGGCCAGAATGCCGAATGCAACTGGGTGGGCAGTGGCGAACGCCGGAATTTTAAATTCGTGTTGAAAGACCACTTTCTGCTCGGTTGTTATGAATACGCCGACTATGCCACGAGTTACGATGTTTTGTACCCTCGCACGCCCTGTTCGCATTGCAATACCTGGCTCGACGAACAGGTCAACCAGTGGGTAACGCGTTGTCAAAAAAAATTTGAGGAGAAAAAAACAGCGCTTCAGCCCAAAAACCGGGGCAGCGAACGCGCCGGCGCCTGGCCGGAAATTGCCTGTTGGACCGATCATGTTTTTTCGGGTTATGTAACTTTTTCCGATACCTGGACGGATCAGGCGCAGGGCTTATCATTCAATTTTGATCTGAAAACCAACAAACAAATCGTCCTCGACGACCTGTTTAACAAAGGATTCAACGCCCAGAAGTACATCAGCGACTGGGCC
>JANRLZ010000016.1:0-2235 GCA_033762055.1 Saprospiraceae bacterium | reverse complement strand
ACAAATACCGCCGGCAATTCAGCCATTGTCTTGTTTTATGGAATATTAGACAAGTGCGCGACAGATTACATTTGAGGCAGCAACGACAAACGACGCCCGCTCAGGACCGTCCACCAGCCGATGATTGTTCCCAGCAAGGCGCCACCAATTACATCGCCGGGGTAGTGCACCCCGACATACACTTGTGAAAATGCAATCAAGGCCGCCCAGGAAAGCGCAGCAAGACGCACCCATGGTCCTGCACTGCCAAAAACAGCAACGATAAAAACCGCAGCGGCAAAATGATTGGCGGCATGAGATGATGTAAAACTGTATCCACTGCCGCATGGCGCCCGCCTGACCACGGTTTGCATCATTTCTGGTTCGTTGCAAGGACGCAGTCTTTGCACATTTTTTTTTATCAGGGTACTGCTGGTAAAATCGGCCAACCCGGCTGCTACAACCAGGCCCAGGATGATGAACCCGCCTTTTTTTCCAAAATTCAGGAGGGAAAAGGCGGCTAAAAAGACATAAGCGGGCATCCAGAACCATTTTTCGCGACACCAGGGCAGCAACGCGTCAAAAAGCGGGTTCCCCAGGTTGTAGTTGATGAACCGGAACAACGCAGCATCCCAATTTTGTAATATTTCGAGCATTAATTTGATTTTGATGGCCAAAGTTAGCGGGCTTCTTTCCAATTTTCGGCCAGATTTTCTGCCGCTCATCACATGCATATTCTATTAGTTGCCGCAACGCCATTCGAAATCGCACCACTCTTGCAATGGCTGGAAAATAATTTTGAGCAAACATCGCCCGGGCATTTTGTAACACCCAATCTTCAAGTCAGCATACTGATCAGTGGGGTAGGAGGGAGCGCTACTGCCGGCCAAACGGCCCGGTTTTTGGCATTACAACCGATAAATTGGGCCATCAACGCCGGAATTGCCGGCGCTTTTGACCCTTCCCTTGCTATCGGGTCGGTGGTGCAGGTGGCTTCAGAACGCTGGGGCGACCTTGGCGTGGAAGAAGCAGACGGTGGTTTCACCGATCTTGCCGAATTGGGCTTCACACCGCAAAACTACTGGCAAAATCCAGCGCCTCACTTGCCGGGTCTGCCGGCAGTTAAAGGGTTGACGGTCAATAAAGTACATGGCAATGAAGCCTCAATTTTATTGACGAAAAAAAAGTACCCCGACGTCCAGACAGAAAGTATGGAAGGCGCCGCCTTTTTCCAGGCTTGTCTCGACGCCGGGACACCCTTTGTTGAAATTCGCAGTATTTCCAATCGGGTAGAGCCTCGTAACCGGGAAGCCTGGGATATTCCCCAGGCCATCCGCGAATTAAACCTGCACCTGATCGGGATGCTGGAGACGTTAATGCAGTGAAATGACACAAGATTTTTCACCTTCCTGCCCACGAATTTGAAGCAGATAGGTACCGGAAGGCATATCAGTCAGGTGGAATATTCTACTGAAAACACCTTCCGGCAGTTGGGTTGGCGCCATCAGTGAGCGAAGTTGCCGGCCGCTTAAGTCATACAACACCAGGGCGACCGCTTGCGCTTCATTTAACTCAAATTCAACCGTCAATACGCCTTGCGAAGGGTTGGGACTGACGGATACTTTTGGATCGAAGGCAGGCTCGCGAGTGTCCGAATTTATGGTTTGAGAAAAATGTCTCCCCAACAGAAAATCGTTGTCCTTGTTGCCGCAGGTGACAATTTTGCCATCGGGCTGCTGCAACAGGTGGCTATAACGCGAGGTAGGCGGAAGATCCGCATAACCTCCGCCTGAATTTCCAAAACCTCCGTCAACACTGCCGTTGGCATTGAAACGCAGCAGCGCTGCACGGGAATTCGTTGTGCCGGGGCAGAGAATTTTGCCATCCGATGGGTAGAAAAAACTGTAGAGGTTGATGCCAGTGACGGCCGAGCCATTGTTTCCGAATGAAGTATCCAGCGAACCATTGGCATTGTATCGGGTGATTCCGCCATGCATAACCAGCATTTTTCCGTTGGGCATTACGACGAGAGAACGCTGATCGGTATTGTTCAGGCCACCATATGAAACATCCGAGAAGACGAGTTCTCCATCGCCGTCAAGAGAAGTATCCGGCGTTCCATCCGGAAAATATCGAAAGAGATAGCCACGGTACGTGTTGCCGGGATTGTTGGCAGCAACCCCATGCGCCAGGATTTTACCATCGGGCTGGATAATAAGCGCTTCAGGATAAACATTGAATAGGGGATTGTAGGAA
>JANRLZ010000015.1:0-9295 GCA_033762055.1 Saprospiraceae bacterium | reverse complement strand
GGTCGTTTCGGCCTACGATTTTTTCGCGTACGATCGGCTGGGTGCGTTGCACGGGGCCGTTGTGGCTGGCAGCGGCGCCGGCTCTTTGTGCGGCCTGCTGGGTTTCGGTCAGTTGCTGTTGGTTGTTGGTACGCAAACGGTTTGACTGGGCCCGGCGTTGGGCTTCGGCGTTGAGGGCTGCCTGCTGGGCACGGCGCATGTCCTCTTCCGTTGGCATAGCCAGCGAACCTTTCAACAGGAAGGAGGTCACATTGGCATTGATGTGGCCAATCAATCCTTCAAACAGGTTGTAAGCCTCCATCTTGTAAATCACCAGGGGGTCTTTTTGCTCGAAACTTGCGCCTTGTACCGACTCTTTCAAGTCGTCCACATTGCGCAGGTGTTCTTTCCAGGCGTCGTCTATCAATGCCAGCGTGGCTACTTTTTCAATATCACGCATCACCGATTTTCCTTCGGTGCGGAGGGCATCCTGCATATCGGCACTCACATTGTAGCCTGCCGAACCATCAGTAAACGGCACAATGAGCCGCTTGTAACGATCGCCATGCTCGGCCAATACCCGTTTGATTTCGGGTAAAATCCGCTCGCCAACCTGTTTCGACTTGTGTTCGTACAAACCTATAACCTGATCGTGGAACGTAGCGATTACCGTACCCACCGGCGCCGACTTAAACCAGGCCGGGTCCATTTCAGGGTCAACGCCGATGAGACGGATACTGTCGAGACGGAAGGTTTCATAATCGCCGTCCTGCCGGTGCACTTCAACCAGTTCGTTGGTAATAGAGGTAAAAGCGTTGTTGATATCCACCGCCAAACGATCGCCAAAAAGGGCGTTGCGGCGTTTTTTATAAATTGCTTCGCGCTGGATATTCATTACATCGTCGTATTCCAGCAGGCGTTTGCGAATACCAAAGTTGTTCTCCTCCACCTTTTTCTGCGCCCGTTCGATGGAATTGGTTACCATGGAATGCTGGATCACATCGCCCTCCTTGTGGCCCATTTTGTCCATTAGTCCGGCGATACGATCACTCTGGAACAGGCGCATCAACTGGTCTTCAAGCGACACATAAAACTGCGAAGAACCGGGATCACCCTGGCGACCGGCGCGACCGCGCAACTGGCGATCCACCCGCCGGCTTTCGTGGCGTTCGGTACCAATGATGGCCAAACCACCGGCATCTTTTACGCCGGGACCGAGTTTGATGTCGGTACCACGACCAGCCATGTTGGTAGCAATGGTCACCTTGCCGGCCAAACCAGCTTCGGCTACAATTTCGGCTTCTCGCTGGTGTTGTTTGGCATTCAGCACGTTGTGTTCGATACCGCGCATTTTGAGCATGCGCGACAACAATTCAGAAATTTCAACCGAAGTCGTACCTACCAGACAGGGGCGACCCGCGTCGCGCAATTTGATAATGTCGTCAATAACGGCATTAAACTTTTCGCGGGCGGTTTTATACACCAGGTCGTCGTGGTCTTTCCGTGTAATGGAGCGGTTGGTGGGCACCACAACGACGTCAAGTTTGTATATATCCCAGAGTTCCTTGGCTTCCGTTTCGGCGGTGCCGGTCATACCCGCCAGTTTGTGGTACATCCGGAAATAGTTTTGCAGCGTGACGGTGGCGTAGGTTTGGGTAATTTCTCCCACTTTCACATTCTCCTTGGCCTCGATGGCCTGGTGCAAACCGTCGGAATAGCGGCGCCCTTCCATTACGCGGCCGGTTTGTTCGTCCACAATTTTCACCTCGCCATCCAGCACGATGTATTCGTTGTCTTTTTCAAACATCGCATAGGCTTTCAACAACTGGTGGATGGCGTGAATACGGCGGCTTTTTACTCCGTAATCCTGCGACAAACGTTCTTTGGCCTCTACTTTTTCATCATGACTCATATCGGTGTCGCGATCAATCTCGATGAGACTGCTTGCGATGTCGGGCATGATAAAAAAGGTCGGATCGTTGTTGAAACGCGAGAGGTATTCGCTGCCTTTGTCGGTCAGTTCAACCGAACGGTTTTTTTCGTCAATATGGAACAGCAGTTCACGATCTACCTCGGGCATGCGGCGGGCATTTTCCTGCAAATAGACGTTTTCAGACTTTTGCAGCAATACCTTCATGCCTTCCTCGCTCAAAAATTTGATGAGCGGCCGGGCTTTGGGCAGGGCGCGGTGCGCGCGGAGCAATGCCAGACCGCCACCGCCTTCTTCGGCGCCGGTATTTCCTTCTGCTATCTGCTTTTTTGCTTCGGCAAGGAATTGTGAAGCCAGTTTGGTTTGTTCTTCGAGGAGGCGCTTTACGGTCGGATTGAGTTCAACATATTCCTGGTCCTCGGCGCCACGGGTAACAGGACCGGAAA
Source organism: Saprospiraceae bacterium (assembly GCA_033762055.1). GTDB lineage: Bacteria > Bacteroidota > Bacteroidia > Chitinophagales > Saprospiraceae > M3007. Next base: position 6,940 of record JANRLZ010000015.1, on the reverse strand, counting down.
TAATCAGCGGCGTTCGCGCATCGTCAATCAACACGGAGTCCACCTCGTCCACAATGGCGTAATGGTGTTTGCGTTGCACCAATTCCTCCACACTGGTCACCATGTTGTCGCGCAGGTAGTCAAAGCCAAATTCGGCATTGGTACCAAAAGTAATATCCGACTGGTAAGCTTCAATACGTTCTTTGGAGTGCGGGCGGTATTTGTCAATACAGTCTACCGTCAGCAGCAGGAATTCATAGATGGGGCCTACCCACTCGGAGTCGCGTCGGGCGAGGTAATCGTTCACCGTTACCACATGTACGCCTTCGCCGGCTACGCCGTTGAGGTAAGCCGGCAATGTACCTACCAGGGTTTTACCCTCGCCCGTTGCCATTTCGGCAATTTTGCCGTCGTGCAGCACCATACCGCCTATTAATTGCACGTCGTAATGAACCATGTTCCAGACAATATCGCCTCCGGCGGCTACCCAGCGGTTTTTCCAGACCGCCTGGTCGCCTTCGATGCTCACATAGCTTTTACCAGCCTTGGCGGCCAGGTTGCGATCGTGCTCGGTGGCGGTTACTGTCAGTGTCTCATTATGGGAAAAACGGCGGCTGGTTTCCTTTACCACGGCGAATGCCTCGGGCAGGATGCTGAGCAGCACGTCTTCGAGGGCTTTATCGCGGTTTTTGCGAAGCTCATCTACTTCTTTGAAAAGATTCTCCTTATCGTTAAAATCTTCTGCATCAATGGCCTGCTGGTTGGTAGCGGCAATTTCAGCGTCAATATCACGCAGGTAATCCTGGATGCGTTCGCGGAATTCCAGGGTTTTAGAACGCAAGGCATCGTTGGAGATGGACTGATATTCTTCAAAATATCGGTTGACTTCGATCACCAGCGCCTGGTACTGTTTAAGGTCGCGCTCTTGCTTGGTGCCGATTATCTTTTTTAAAAATCCAAACACGGTATCGTAATGCTAAGTGGTGAGTGTGCAGCGAAAGAAATACTTCCGCCTTGTTCGGGTTTTGATCCGCAAAGGTAATAGACTTGACCTTGCGACGGGTCGCCCCCTGCACATTTCGTTCCATGCAGGAAATTTCAGCCAAACTTGACAGAATGGCAGGACAGAACGGCGGACGGCGGACGGTGGACGGCAGACGGTGGACGGTGGACGGTGGACGGCGGACGGCAGACGGCGGACGGTGGACGGTGGACGGTGGACGGCGGACGGCGGACGGCGGACGGTGGACGGCGGACGGTGGACGGTGGACGGTGGACGGCGGACGGTGGACGGCGGACGGCGGACGGCGGACGGTGGACGGCGGACGGTGGACGGCGGACGGCGGACGGTTAATCCTGACTTTTTATCCGATAGTGACCGCTTTCTAATCTTTTCCGGGCAAATTCGAAATAGGCGGGAACGAGTTCAAAACCCAGGTAGCGTCGCCCTTCCAGGTGACTTACTACAGCGGTTTGGCCGGATCCGAGGAAAGGATCGAGCACCACATCGCCCGGCAGGCTGCTGTACGCGAGGATTTTTCGGATCAGTTCGGCAGGCAGTTTGGTCGGCGTTTTCATATCACCGGTCCAGTATTCGCGTGGAATTTGCCATACATCCTCCTTGTCCTTGTAATGTGCGCTGCCTCCGTCGGGATGGCGGGCATCCTTCGTATAGCGCGCATAGGGGTAAAATTTTCGTTGTTTTTCATCCAGTCCGGCAAACAAAACATGATAATGCGAGGTCACATATTTTCGGGTCGTCACCAGTCCGAACTGGTATTTCCAGACGATGTGATTCACCAGGTTAAAATCCAGTTTATCGAGGGTGATCAACAAATCTTTTAAATAATTCCAGCCGGAAAAAATGTACAAACTGCCCGAAGGTTTCAACACTCTTTTCACCTCTTTCAACCATGCTTCGGTAAATTGAAGGTAGTCGTTACCTTTTATTTCGTTATAACCTTCAAGAACACGACTGTTTTTTCGATTATAATTGGCCTTTTTGGCTTGAAAGTCAATACCGAACGGCGGATCGGTAATGACCAGATCCACACAGCGGTCGGGCAGGCGCTGCGCCATCCCCTGAATGCAGTCTTCATTGAATATTTGATTGAAAATCATGGCTTTCAGGTGGTCAGTATACGCAGCAGTTCTTCCATTTTTTTGCGTTCTTCTTTGCGAACCACCACCTTTGGCGGCGCGGCGCGTTCGGCGCAATCGGTGATCGGGCAACGCTCGCAGGTAATATTCACAGTTTGGCGTGGGATAGCGGGGTCATTCCAGAATCGGATTCTTTTTTTGGTGTGTTCATCCAGCAAAACTCCCAGTGTTACACTGATGTTGCGGCCCGGTGTGGGATGGGCCGGTTTGGCGATGGAAATACACAGGTATTCATCGTCGGAAGCGGCAAACACCGCGCGTTGCACCCCGACAATATGCTGATGAGGCGGCGGGTTATCTGTTTGTTGCTTTTGCAGTTGGCGCAACTGCGCAATGGACAACCAGCGCCGGCAATAATGTTCACCCAACCCGCTGGCATGCGGCAAATGACGCCGATTAAGGTGTAATTCCTTGTCCATTTCAAAAAGATCACGCTCCAGATCATGTACAATGCGCTGGAAAAACACCTTGTCGAGCCCCAGGTCTTTGGTCAGTACATTGAATCGTTGAAAAAGCACTTCGGGACTGGCCTGGTATTTTTCCATAAGGGCGACAATGCCGGCGGCATTCCAGGTATCGGCGGAAAAAAAGGCACGTATGTCGTGGACAAATGAATCGCGGTTCACCAGAATAGCGACGGCAAAATAGGCGGCTTTGTAATTGTTCAACACCTCATCGAAGGAGTTGACACGCAGAAAATTGGAGGCGAGTGGCCGCTCTTTCAATTTTAACACATTGAATCCCAATTCTTTGGCTAATTGATAGGCGCGTTGGTGGTCGTTCAGCCGGCTGTTCAGAAACAGTCGGTGCGCATGCGGATTAAATACCGAACGGAAGCCCTGTAGGATGGGATAGTCGTCGAGGCCATTGGGGGCAATGTTGTAGCGGTAATGTTTTTCCAGAATTTCCTCCAGTTTTGCGATCGAAACGCTGCCGGCATCGGGCAATCGGTGTTGTTCCACAAATTCGTTGGCAGCCTGTTCGATTTCTTCGAAATAGTTGTTGCGCAGTTCCTGATAGGCGCGCAGGGCAGCAAAATAAAAGTGCTCTTCCCGAAGCGCATACACCCGCGCGATTTCGAGCAATGCCGAAATAAATGCATTGACTTTGGCCGGATCGCTGGCGATAATTTCCACCAAAGGCTGCATCCCGATGCCAAAAAGATCGAGGGGTAATTCATTGAGGAACTTACTGTGCAACAATTCGCCCAAAGGGGCAAATTCCTTGGTCAGGTCGGGGGAAACCAAAAAATCGTATGGTACCTCCAGGACTTCGGCCAGACGTTTGCGATAATCTACCTGCGGATATTTTTTTCCTTTTTCAATTTCATTGAGATAGGAAATGGAAATTCCGGTGCGTTGACTGGTTTCTTCAAAATTCCAGCCTTTTTCCTGACGGAATTGTCGGACTTTCAGCCCGAATATGATTCGTTGTTGTAAAGTGGCAGCCATGACGGGGGCGAAGGTAGGAAAGGAACGGGGCATTTGGACAAGTGAAAAAATGCTGCTTTTCCCGATGGTTGGAAGTCGCCTTGCAGCATAAATTTTAAGATGTCTTTCTGCAACGCTGCTTATGCATTTCGCAAAATGATCATAAAAATTGACGCCCAAAACCAAGACATTTCAATCATTCACATCGTATAAAATCACATTAATCATCATATATGCTGCATTTCCGACTTGCCGACAACGCCGACACGCACCTGGTTGCCATTCTGATTGCCCGCCTTTTCGAAGAAGTGGGTCATACACAAACCGCCCGGGAGATCGCCGAAATTTTTGCTGCGGTTGAAAACGACGACCGGCACTCCACCTTGCTTGCCTTTGATGACGAGGATGCGGTGGGCATTATCACGGTGTCTGAATCCATTGCTTTTTACGCCGGCGGGGAAATAGGCGTCATCAACGAACTTTACGTTTTGCCCGACTGGCGTTCGGAAGGCGTTGGAAAATTGCTGCTGGACCAGGTGAAGGAAATTGCCTTGGCACGCGGGTGGCGTCGGCTTGAAGTAACAACCCCGGGAGAAGCGTACGACCGGACCATTCGTTTTTACGAACGCGAAGGTTTTTTCCCGATCGGGCCGCGTATGAAATGGGAAGTGTAACTCAGGAAGCGGCGCCCCATTTGCGCAACTGACTTAAAACGGCGGCAAAATCCCGGGGCAATTCGGCACTAAACTCCATGACTGTGTTGTTGGCGGGGTGTGTAATACGCAAACGCGCCGCATGAAGGGAGGTACGCTCCATTAAAGGACGTTCTTCCTCGGTAAATTTGCCCGATTTGTACTTTTTGCCTTTGATTTCCGACAAAAAAAACTGGCTCCGGCGGCCATACAAAGCGTCTATGGCCAGCGGATAGCCGATACTTTGAAAATGCACCCGAATCTGGTGGGTGCGACCGGTTTTGATCAGGGCTTCTACCAGCGTAAACCGTTGAAATCGCTCGATGGCGCGATAAAATGTGAGGGAGGGTTTGCCCGTATGCACAATGGCCATTTTGCCCGGCACCCCCGGGTGTTCGCCGATCGGCTTGTCAATTTCTCCTTCATCGTGGTGCAAAACGCCATCGAGCAAAGCAAAATAAAACTTGTCGGCGGTGTGGTGTTCCATCTGGAGCGACAAATGCCGGTGCGCGGCTTCGTTGCGTGCAAAACAGAGGATACCACTCGTTTCACGATCAAGACGATGCACAACAAACACCTTTCCGTACTGTCGCTCCAGGGCTGCCAGCAGGCTGTTTTTATTGCCAAAACGGTCGGGAATGGTCAGCAGTCCGGCGGGTTTGCTCACTACCAGAAGGTGTTCGTCTTCGTGTAACAGTTCGTACAACATGGTTCAGAGGGAGGAGAATTTTTTAATGCGGCGCAGGTAATGTGCAATGATGATGCTACCCGGGTACATGCCCCGGTTGTTGGGCGGGCCGATGCGGTGTTTATGAATAATTTCGGTTGCTTCCCGTCGTTTGCGCAAAGTGGTTCGAATCTGGCTGTAAAATGAAAAATGGGCGCGAACGATGGCGCCGATGGCGCGAAACTGTCCTTTGGCGGCAAAACGGGCGCCGGCCAGACCATCGAGAAAAAAACGGGCGGGTATGAGCCAGAGCAGTTTCGCCCAGGGTTCATTTTTCAACAGGGAAAACAGGCTGTTCCTGAAGTTCAGGAACACTTTCCTCGGGTTTTCATATTCCAGGGTACCGCCGCCAAGGTGCCATACCACCGATTGCGGAATGCACCATACGCTGTAACCGGCGCGTTTGAGCCGCCAGCAAAGGTCAATTTCTTCATTGTGGGCAAAATAATCGCCATCAAAACCGCCAAAAATGTGGTAGAGATCGGCGCGGATAAAAAAGGCGGCCCCGGCAGCCCAGAAGCATTCTTGCGGCGTATCGTATTGCCCCTGGTCTGCTTCGCGCCGGCTAAAGATGCGCCCGCGACAAAAAGGATACCCCAAACGATCCAGCCAGCCACCGGCAGCACCGGCGTATTCAAATTTATCCAGGTCTTTCCAGTCGAGAATTTTGGGTTGCGCAACCGCCAGGGAGGAGTCATTCTTCATGGCTTCCAAAACCGGTTCGAGCCAGCCGGGCGCCACTTCAACGTCGGAATTCAGGATGACGTAAATATCGGCCTCTACTTGTTGCAGCGCGCGGTTGTAGCCTTCGGCAAAACCCCAGTTTTGCTGTAAATCAAGAAGTTGAACATTCGGATAGTTTTTTTCCAAAAACTCGATAGAATCGTCGGGGGAACCATTATCGGCTACGATGATACGGGCGCCGGGACTATTGGATACTACCGAAGGAAGGTATTGTTCGAGGTGGCGGCGGGTGTTGTAATTGAGAATCACCACGGCGACGCCACTTGTTTGGGGCGGCAAAAGCGATGTCTGCGGCGCCAACATTGCGAGAATGGCCGCTTTGTCGGCAGCGATTTGCGCCTTGAGGGCTTCGAGGTTTTCCAGTTTTTTATCCGGACGGATAAATCCCAGCACATCCACGTTGAGCGTTTGTCCGTACAAGTCACCCTCAAAATTGAACAGGTTGATTTCCACCACCCTTCGTTGCTGTCCCGGCAGGGTTGGCCGCCGACCGATGTACAAGGCGCCCTGATATTTGCCGGCGCGTGCGGCATAGATGCCGTCGGGCAACATCAGCTTGTGCGGGTTTTTTATTTCAATGTTGGCGGTAGGAAAGCCGATGGTTCTGCCGATTTTATCCCCTTCCACAACTTCGCCCGACAAGGCATAGGGGTGACCAAGCAAACGATTGGCGAGATGGATGTCGGCCCTTTCCAAAGCTTTGCGAATTTTGGACGAACTGACGGCAATGGCTTCCACTTCATGTGCCGGAATTTCTACCACTTCGAATCCGCTGCTTTTTTCATAATTTTTTAAAAAAGCGATATCGCCCTCCCGTCCTGCGCCAAAACGATGGTCGTAACCGATAACGATAAAGCGCGGCGAGAAGGTTTTGATCAAAAAATCTTCCACATAAGCGCGGGCGCTTTGTCGGGCGAAATCGGGCGAGAATGGCACCACGACTACATTATGGACCCCGGCTGCGGCGAGCAGGGCAATTTTTTCGTCGGTGGTATTGAGGAGTTTGAACGCCGTATCGGCCGGATTCAATACGCTGCGCGGGTGCGGATCGAAGGTAATGACGATACTTTCGCCGTGGTGTTCACGGGCGAGCGTGTTGAGTTGTTCGAGGATCCTTCGATGGCCCAGATGAACGCCATCGAAGGATCCGATGGTAAGCACGGCGTTGTGGAAAACCGGTAGCGCAGATAAATCGGTAAAAACCCGCA
>JANRLZ010000014.1:0-4572 GCA_033762055.1 Saprospiraceae bacterium | reverse complement strand
AAATCTGCCAGTCCCTGAATCGGTACCTGGGCCAGATTGTCCGACAAATTCCGCGGGAACAATTGATTATCTGCAGGGAATCGGGAAAAAACGACCTGAGCAAACAAATTTTGAAGCCCAAATAAAAGTAAAAAGAGAACGACCGAAAAGCGCATAAATGCTGAATTGAAAAGCTTAAAGTTGGGAGAATTCTTAAAAACAGCGCGATAAATTTATGTTTGAGCGGTTCGCCAATTGTCGCAGATTTGCCTTGACAGGCAATATTTTTCACCCAAAATAAATGCCGCCGGCATCTGCCGTACTTTTGCCTCCCACCCATTCAATACGCATGTCACTTCGTTCGCTCCTTTTTTCCGCACTGCTACTGCTTGCTTCTTCTATTGCCGCTATTTCCCAGGAAACCGCTACCGTGTATGGCCGCGTCACCGACGCCTCCGACGGACAACCTGTGGAACTGGTGAGCGTGTACGTTAAAGGCACCGGCAAAGCCGTTTCTACCGATGAAAGCGGAAAATTCGCCCTGCAAATCGCCGCCAATCAGCGCACCACTGTTTCTTTCAAACGGGTTGCCTATCAGGACGCCGCCACCGAAGTACTGGCCTTGCAACCCGGCGCGCGTTATGCCCTTGATGTGGCCATGTCGCCCGTGGGCGCCAACCTTGAGGTGGTCATCAGCGGGCGGCGACTCGAAGACGGGGGCATGGTAAAAGAAAAAAATATTACCGACCTCAAACTGCTGCCCACCACTACCGGCAACCTCGAAAGCGTGTTGCCTCACATTGCGCTCGGAACTACGACCGGCACCGGCGGCGAACTCAGTTCGCAGTACCAGGTACGCGGGGGCAACTATGATGAAAACCTGGTGTATGTCAACGATTTTGAAATTTACCGCCCGCAACTCGTGCGCGCCGGCCAGCAGGAAGGACTGACTTTCCCCAATATTGACCTGGTACGCGACCTCTCGTTTTCCAGCGGTGGTTTTCAGGCCAAATACGGCGACAAACTTTCCTCGGTACTCGACATTAAATACAAACGACCCGATAGCCTGCGCGCCAGTGCCAGCGCCAGTTTACTGGGAGGTTCGGCGCATATCGAAGGCAGTTTGAAACCCCGCAAAGAGGGGTTTCGGGCTTTCCGGTATCTCGTGGGGGCACGTTATAAAACGACCCGAACCCTGCTGGGCAGTCTGGACGTTACCGGCGAATACGTGCCCAATTTTACCGATATTCAGGCCTACCTGACCTATGATTTGAGTCGCGACTGGCAGATTGGGGCGATTGGAAACTTCAACCGTTCGACCTACTTTTTTCAACCGCAAAGTTTGTCGCGGGCTTTTGGTCTGATTGACTACGCCTTGCAACTGCGGACCGCTTTCGATGGTCAGGAGGTAGACGATTTTACCCAGGCTATGGGCGGCGTTTCCCTTACCTATTTGCCTGATCGTGTGCGCAACCCTTTGTATCACAAGTTTTTAACCTCTGTTTGGCGCAGTCAGGAAAACGAACGATTTGATATATTGGGGTATTACATTTTGGGCGAACTGGAAGAAAACCTGGGCGCCGACAATTTTGGCGAAATTGTCAATATTCTGGGAGAGGGCACCCAACACAACTGGGTGCGCAATTACCTCACCGCCGATGTACGCAACGTCGAGTACAAGGGTGGCATCGAATTGCAACGCGATCGTTCGGAGGAAGGGCTTACCCGCAGCCACTTCCTGCAATGGTCGGCAAAATGGCAAAATGAGCAAATCGAAGACCGTATCAACGAGTGGGAGCGCCTCGATTCGGCCCTTTATTCCCTGCCTTATGATACCCTTGCACTGCACATTCGCCGGGCGCTGAAAACCCGCAACAACCTGCAAAGCGATCGTTTTTCCGCCTCCTTGCAAGACACCTGGACCTGGAAAAAAGACGGGGTGCGCGAGCTGCAAATCATCGCCGGGGTGCGGGGGCAATACTGGACCCTGAATGAAGGCTGGTTCGTGACGCCAAGGGCGCAAATCCTGTACAAACCGCTGAACACCCGGCGCGATGTCTCCTATCGTCTGGGCGGCGGCTTGTTTTACCAGCCCGCATTTTACCGGGAAATGCGCCGCCTCGACGGTACGGTGAACACCGATTTGCAAGCCCAAAAATCGGCGCATGCGGTGGGTGGTTTTACCTGGGATTTTTTGTGGGGGAAAAAACGTCCGGTCAAAATGCGCCTCATCGCAGAAGCCTACTACAAACAAATGTGGGATCTCGTCTCGTTCGATATAGACAATGTGCGTATCCGCTATGCGGGTGAAAATAACTCGCGTGGGTATGCTACGGGGTTCGATGTACGCCTCAACGGCGAATTTGTAAAGGGCGCCGAAAGCTGGGTCAATTTCTCGCTGCTCCGCACCCGCGAAAGCATCCAAGGTGTTCAACACCGCGTGCGGAATGTGGGCGATCGCGAGGGTCGCGATGTGGATGACGTGCCGCGCCCGACCGACCGTTTTTTTACGTTTTCCACGTTTTTTCAGGATTATTTGCGCAAAAACCGCAACATCCGCATGCACCTCAATTTTACCGTCGGCTCCGGTTTGCCATTCGGAATACCCGACAACAATATTATTTACCGCAATCCTTACCGTTTTGCGCCCTATCACCGGGTGGATATCGGGTTCGGGTTCCAGTTGTGGAAAGAACAGTGGAAAAACCGCAAACCGCGGCACTTTTTGCGCTTTACCCGCAACACCTGGGCCAGTCTGGAAGTGTTCAATCTCCTGAAAGTTGCCAACGAAGCCTCCAATGTCTGGATCAAAACCATTGAAAACACCCAGTATGCTATTCCTAACTACCTTACCGGACGGCGACTTAATGTCCGGATAAGAATGGATTTTTAACCGCTGTCATGCACTCACCGGAAGCCTATTATCAATTGGTGCGCAACACCTTTCGCACGCACGGCAACCCTGCTGTAGCGCAGGGCCAAATGGCCTACATGCGCCATCAGTTTGAATTTTTTGGCCTCAAAATGCCGGTCTGGACTCCGCTGACAAAAACGATTCATGCCGAACAGGGTATTCCGCAGGGAGAAGACCTTAAAATGCTTGTCAGGTTGTGTTTTGCCGACGAGCACCGCGAGATGCATTATTTTGCCCTTGAAACCTTTCAAAAAACCCTGAAAAAACAGCGCGCCGAAGCCATTGATTTTCTGGAAGAACTGATCCTGACCCGCTCCTGGTGGGATACGGTAGACTGGATCAACAAATTAGTGGGAATTCATTTCCGTCGTTATCCGGCACTGATTCAGCCGACGGTAGAGCGCTGGATGGCTTCAGGTAACATCTGGCTGCAACGGGTTTGCCTCATTTTTCAATTGACCTATAAAGATAAAACCGACGCTGCCCTGCTATTTGACCTGATACGGCGCGTATCGGATTCCAAAGAATTCTTCCTTCAGAAAGGCGCCGGTTGGGCATTGCGTCAATTCGCAAAAACCAACCCGACCGCCGTGCTGGAATTTGTACATAACAACCAACTCGCCCCCCTCACACGCCGTGAAGCATTGAAAAGAGGGATGAGGGATGAGGGATGAGGGATGAGGGATGAGGGATGAAGGATGAGGGATGAAGGATGAGGGATGAGGGATCATTCAACCGTAATAAAATTGACGCAAAGTGGTTATGAAAATGGCTGGGTGATAATAATCCGACAATCAATTCTATCAACCCGATAAACCTTCATCAACCATTATCAACTGATTATAAACGATGGTTCAGGTTTTTGAATTCAACCCTTTTGGCGAAAACACCTATGTGGTGTGGGACGAAACCGGCGAATGTGTCCTGTTCGATCCGGGATGTTATACCCACGAGGAACGCGATACTTTGAAGGTTTTTATTGAAAAAAACAACTTGCGTCCGGTGCGCTTGATCAACACACATTGTCATCTCGACCATGTATTCGGCAACCCTTTTGTGGTCAAAACCTGGGGCATCGGACTGGAAATCCATGAGGGCGAATGGCCGGTGCTGGCGCGGTTTGAACAAGTTTGTCAGATGTATGGCGTTCCATTCAGCGAAGCCCAACCCATGCCGGTCAACTTCCTAAGCGGCGGCGAAATCCTGACATTTGGCAACACCCGGCTCAAAATTTTATACACCCCCGGTCACTCGCCGGCCAGCCTTTCTTTCTACAATGAAGACGAAGGTTATGTAATCGCCGGCGACGTCCTGTTTTATGAAAGTATCGGTCGCACCGATCTGCCCGGCGGCGATTTTGACACATTGATAAAAAGCATCCGAACCCAACTTTTCGCCCTGCCGGACGAAACGCTGGTGTACCCGGGCCACGGACCCAGCACCACCATCCGACATGAAAAAGAATACAATCCTTTTTTGTAGGCGGCGAACGGCAGATACTACATTTTGGCCAGTATGATACAGTTAAAATGGCTCCGGCAACACGATTGTCAAGCGAGTTGCCCCTACTTTTAAGGAAAATTTCAAGCCCATGCTGCCTCGTTATTTTCTCCTTGCCATTGCTGTTTTGTTTTCCGTAAAAATTTTTGCGCAAAGCGCCGCTTTCCCGATCGAAAACG
>JANRLZ010000013.1:0-10763 GCA_033762055.1 Saprospiraceae bacterium | reverse complement strand
GCGGCACTAGTGGTGAACCAACTTAGTATCTAAAAAATGGGTGAGATGATTTTAGGGGTTGTTGAGGCGTTTGGAGGGCGTAATGCGGGTACATTATAACCGACAAACAACGAAAACAGACACTAAAAGCAGCCGCCAATTATTTAGATACTAAGTTGGTTCACCACTAGGTTCCCTCAATCCGCTGCAAGCGCCATATTTAGTTTTGGGCTTCGTTGGCCTTTTTCGCCGTAGACTCCGGCTACGTCTGCAAAGGCCGCCTTGCCTAAAATTAAATATGTACGCTTTAGCTGGATCAGGAAAATCTAGAGATGCTCTAACGCGATTTTGATTTACAAAGCAGGTTATTTTAACAAAAACAAGCCCGCGACTGTGCAAACGGCCGCGGGCTTACTATTATGCTCTTATTATTTCATTCGAACCAATCACTCCAATCGAACCAATCGCTCCAATCCCCTCACTCTCCCCGCAAATGCCGGATCAGGGCCAGGCGGATGTCGTTGCGCAGGTCGGATTTATCTTTCGGATCGGGTTTGATGATTTTCGGAATGTCGGGATTGTCGCTTTTCCCGTCGGGGCCGACAGTGGCTTTCAGGAAACCCATATTTTGCTCATTGCCGGTGAGCAGGAAGTCGGCCAGACTCACGCGGTACAGTTTCTGCTCGTCGAGCAGATTGGCGCCAATGTACCATTTGCCGTTGCCCTCGTCGCGGCGTAAGCTGTTGAGTTGCAAATAACCGCCGCTTCCTTTGTTACTCAGGCTGACATCCAGTGTTTTGCGCAATAAACCTCCCTTCATTTCCACTTCGGTAATGCCGCCGCCAAACGGCAACATGCGCACGACGTCGAGTTCGGTGAGCGTTCCGCTTAAAACATCGTCCACCCGGATTGAGCCGCTGTTGAAAAAAGCGCACTCCGGTTTGTTCCGCGAAACGGCTCGCATGGCTTCGTTGATCATCACGCCTACCGGCGCCTGGTTGTACCGGGTAAACGCGTCGCGGCAATCGAGGGGCGTTTCCAGTTTGGTTACTACCGCCGTGGGGTTAAACCCTGCAGAAGTAAGGGCGTCGTTTTTGATTTTTTCCCATTTGGCGATCACGGCTGCTGTATTCGGTTCGTCGGCAATGCTGCTGTTGATACGGCGCAATTCGGATTTTACCGTGCAGGCCTTTTTACGTTTGTCGTAGCGAAGGGTATGCACATACACGGTTTTGGCGTTGGCATCGGCTTTGGTCACCACGCTGGAACCCACCGGAATGCGCATGTTTTCATGGTCGTGGCCGCCGATAAACAGCGGGATTTGCGGAAACATACCGGCGAGTTTTTTATCGTCTTCGACATTGAGGTGGGTAAGGGCAACCACAACATCGCATTTCGGCTGAAGTTCGGCGACATTCTTTTTGGCGGCCTCCACCCAGTCGGTATATTCTACCCAGGGTTTCCGGCCGGTATTGATCAGCACACCAAACAAACCGAGGTTGATCTGGGTGCCGTCGGCATCCTTCAGGGTGATAACCTGATTGTCCGGACAAATTTCAGTGCCGCCACCGGTTTTGTTTTTGAAAAACTGTTGGGTCCAGGTCTGGCCTTTCAGGCGGGCATTGGCCGCAAACCAGGTAAATTTTGACTCATCGAGTCGGGCTTGCAAATCAGCCAGATCGTCGTAATCAAACTCATGGTTGCCAAACACCACCCAGTCGAGTCCGAGCGTGTTAAGCGTTTCGATCATGTGTTTGCCGCGAATGCGTTTGCCGTCATACTTGAGTGTGCCAATTACAGATGGGCTAATAAAATCGCCGGCCAGTACCGTGAAGGTATTTGAGTTTTTGGCGAGCAATTCCTTTCGCAGGGTGGCAACCCGCGCCAGCCCGCCTACATTGTCGGATGCAGACGGAGAAATTTCATAAACGTCGTTCATCTGCAGAATCTGGAATTCGAGGATACCGTCATCGCCGCCCGTTGTTCGGCGTGCCGGATCGCAGGAAAGAACAAACAAGGCTGCGAGGAGCAGGGAGAAGGTTTTAATTGATTGCATCGTCGTGAAATGTGTTGAAAAAAGGGAACATGAAAGGAATATTCTACCCCTCAAAAGTCGAAACTCTGCGTTATTTTTGCCCATAAATTTACATCAAAGGTTGTTGCGTTTTGATCTTGCAGCAACCGCTAACGAATGCTCCCCATGTTTCGAATTTCAATTTCTTTGCTCATTTCGCTGCTTTTTAGCCTCGCATCCCAGGCCCAGGCCGATGTCACAGCGCCCCGACCGACCAAACAATCACTCACGCCGACCGAAGCAAGCCTGCTGGACGAAACCAGTGACGTCGCGTCTTTTGCCCGCAAACTGGAACTGCTTAAAGTTGCCTTTGCCGAAAAAGATGCCAGTCGCATCGTAGCCTATGAAGCCTATGTATTGAGCGCCATGCGTCAAAAGACGGATCAAATAGCGGCCCGATCGGTACTGGAAGCAGCACAAACCGAACGCCGTAAATCGGCTTCGAGCGGCCAGATTACCCCGCCTGCCAAAGTGGAAGAAGCGCCTGCCCGCGATCCATTTGCAGAAGCTGTTACCAACACAGAAATCCGCCTGGAGAAAATGCAAATGATTCTTGCCTCATTCGAACGCCATTCCTTCGATCCGGCACAACCCGAGGCGGCAAAGCGCGATTTCGCCAAACTCGATGAGTTCCTTCAATTGATGCGCGACGATCTCGCCCGGCTTCAACCGGAGAAAAAATAGGCCATGCCACACGAACAAATGCCGCTCGATCAACCGCTGCCGGAGTACAATGTGGGAAAAAGCGCCCTGCGCTGGTTGATTGTTTTCGGGGCTGTAAACCTGTTTTCCCGGATGATATATGCGGTAGTGGTGCCTTTTTTTATCAGTTTTTTGGCGATTGATCATGAGAACATCCGCAACGTTTATGATGTCCTGAACATCTGTACCAACCTGCTAAACGCCGGTGTCGCCATTGCGATCATCGTAAAAATTCCGCATCCCTGGAGCCGGGTGATTTTTGCCGGATTGGTGTTGTCGAATTTCTACGGAATCTTACGTGCTGTTTGGGAACTGGCCCTTTGATCGTTCCTAAAGACATTCAAGCAACAGAGCGGCAACCAGGCGATTGCCTTTTTCATTGAGGTGTACCCCGTCGGTGGTCAGGATTCCTTGTTCCTGATTGTCCGTGTTATGCGCTTCGGTATATTCTACAAAAGCCCGGCGCAGGTCGCAAAGGCGAAGGTTGTCGCGTTCGGCCAGATTGCGGATGATTTGCGCGTAATTGTCCAATTCGGCATCCAGAGCATTGGCGCCATTCCGTTTTTCACCGATACAGGCCGGGGTGCAAAGCACGACGCGGATACCTTTTTTCTGCATACGGCGGATCAACTCGCTGTAAAATCGCTCAAACTTGTCGGCATCAGTACCTGTGCGATGGGTAAGTTTGTGCCAAACGTCGTTCACGCCGACATAAATTACCACGACATCAGGCTTTTTTTTCAGGACATCTTCTTCGTGCCGGAGAAAGAGATCGTATATTTTATTGCCGCCAATCCCGGCGCCGATGAGTTCGTAACGCCGTCCGCTTCGTTCATTCAACGAATCGCGTAACTGTGTAATGTAGCCGCCGGCTTGTACGCCGGCTTCGGTAATACTATCGCCAAAAAACACCACACGGGTGTTTTTTTTATCAGATGTAAAGGAAAGAAGCAGGCAAGCCATGCACAAAATGAGGGTAGAGATGAAAAAACGCATTTGAGAAGTTGGAAACTGTGAAATTAGGAAAAAACAACCGCAGACCTGTAAGCCGGATTCTGTTTCCCGGAAAACCGGGACCTCTGCCATTTATCTGGTCTCGCCTCTGGCAAGATCTGCGCTGCCTACCCCCCTTGCGTCCGACCGAAGCCGGAACGGTGCGAGCCGCACCAAAACAAGGTGTACATGGCATTTCAACCCGCAAGGTTTGTCCATCACGACGGTTGCCTGCCGCGATCGTGCGCTCTTACCACACGTTTTCACCTTTTCCCGCCGAAACGGGTAGTTGTTTTCTGCGACACTTTCTGTCCCGGCCCGCTTTCGCGGGCAAGGCCCGCCGGTTAGGCGGTGCGGTGCTCTGTGTTGTCCGGACTTTCCTCCCCGAAAGGCGGCAGAGCGGTCTGCGGTTGTTTTTTCTGCGAACACACCGCGTTACACGGCGGTTCATTATTCAGGTGCGAACCAAGCCGGTTCTACCATTTTTTCAATATTGGCTTAAACTTTGTTTAGGTACTTTTGCCCGACTTTTTCGGACGGACGCTCAATTCGTTTTCCATTTCGACTCCGTATCAAATCTGAACCAGTATCATTTCTCCAAATTCCAACGCCCATCTAATCTCTCCTATGTTCAAACGTGCGCTCTTGTATGTGGTTGTGATGTTGATCCTGCTCGCGCTGGCAGTCAGTGCGGGTAATTGGGGCAAAAGTACGGGATTGCTCGAACAGCAAGCCGGTGAATTGTCGGCCTGGCTTTTCAGGCAAATCAAAGAGGCGCCCGGCAGCGGTGCGGGAACGGTACTAACCCACCGGGCCGATTCGCTGTTTGCCTGGTCGAACGCAGAGGTAATTCCTTCAAAACGGGATTTAAGAATACTGTCGGAACAATCCGGATATACTTTTTGTCAATTGCCCCAGGGCGATTTTCTGGCCTTTGTTGAAAAATCGGGCGAAAATACCCGTACCACGCTTGTTCCCATCCGGTTTGATGAGAATCCATATCCGTTGGCCCGATCGCAGGCCGCGCCCTATGCAGAAAACCTGCATCAGGAAGAATTGCCTGGCGCGCAGCCGGTTGTGGTGGAAGGAAAAACCATCGGCTGGTTGTCGGCTGGTGTTGCCGAAACCGCTCAATGGACGCTTTGGCTTCAACTGGCAGCCTGGTTGTTGTTTTTTGGTATATTTTTGAACCTGATTACACAAATCGGACGTGCCATCAGACAACGCTACCACCCGCTTCTGGGGGCCGCCTGGGTGACATTGTCCGCCACCGCACTCCTGTTCCTGAATGTAAAAACAGGGTTCCTCACCGAACGCTTCGGCGAAATGCCGCTTTTTGCACCACGATTTGAAAGTGCGTCGCTCATAGGCCGGTCGGTCGGCGAATGGCTGATTCACGCCGGCGTACTGGTTTTCGTGATGGGATTTTTTCACCATACGCCGACACGCAGCCGAAACGAGCCTGCAGCCGGGGGAATGGCGCTTGCTGTGCTGGCCTATCTGCTGGCCATGATGTCGGTGCTGATCGGTATGGAAGCATTGCGCCAATTGGTGTTTAACAGCCGTACCGGTTTTGATTTTTCACAATGGCTGAATCTGGGCTGGGTAGGCATTTTGGCACTGGCCGGCGTAGTGGCCTTTATGGTTGGTTTGTTTCTTTTTAGTCACCGGCTTGCACTGGGAGTACGTCAACTAAATCTGTCCCGAACGCAACGATGGACAGCCATTGCTGCGTCGGCGGCGATTTTTGGGTTAATTTGTTGGATGATCGGGCCTGCCGAACTGAGTTTGACGCTGGCGCTGGTATTTGCTGTTTTATATGTGAGCACACTTGATGCATTTGCCCATTGGGAAGGCGCCGGTTTTGGCTGGGCCATAGCCTGGCTTGTCTTGTTTTCCTTGTTTGCTTCCACCCAATTGCATCGTTTTCATGATGTAAGGGATAAAAAATTGAGGGTAGAATATGCAGTCGCATTGGCTGCCGATCGCGACACTTCGATGGCGGAGCAACAGTTGTCGCGGATAATTACCCATATTAAGGCCGATACCGCCCAGATCGGACGGATGCTGAAACCCTATCCGTTCAAGGCAGGGGTGATAGATTTGCGCGATTACCTGAATCGTTTGGTATATGAAGAAAATTATGTTTTCCAGCATTACCGCCTCAATGTATATGCATTTGATCGGGAAAACCAGCCCATTCTGCTGGGGCAAACCCTGGGTTACGAGCAGGTCGTACTTGGAAACTGGGCGACGGCCAGGCCCTTGTCCAATGCGAACCATATTCGTTTTGCCCACGACCCTGAAGGCAACGCCCGCTACCTTGTCCAGATTCATGTAAACCGAATGGGCGATGCGACTCAACCCGCCACCCTGTACCTCTTTTTTGATTTAAAACATCCCGCGCCATCCCGCACCTTCTCTCAGTTGTTTTTCAACAGCCCCTTGAAAAATCTGCCGGAACTGCCTCGGTATGATTTTTCCATCGCCAAAAACGGTCGGCTGACGGTAGATCAGGGACTGGCGAATATGACCTTGCTTGGCAGCCAGTTGGCTCCCGGAGCCGTAGCGGAATTTGAAAGCCACTCCCGGGTTGATGCTGTTGCCAAAAGCGAGGATGGACAAACCATCGCTGCCGTAGGCCATAAAAGCGGTGGCTGGCTGAAGCAGGTATACCTGTTTTCCTTTCTTTTTGCCCTCGCCGCTTCCTGCCTGCTTTTGCTCGGTTTGGCCAATACATGGCTGGGCTTTTTGCCCGCAGAATATGATTTCAAACTGACCGCCCGAGGCTCGCTGGCGCGTCGTATCCACTTCTGGAACGTGGGATTGCTGGCTGTCTCTTTCATCGTAGTGGGCTATCTGACCTATCAGCATTTTACCCGCTCTGCCAGAGAGGCCGAACAACGCGATTTTAATTTCCGTGCCACCGCCCTGCTCACCAATCTGAAAACCCAGGCGCTGAAATCCTCCATTTCCGACGACAGTCTGCGACAGGCGCTGCCGGTCACCATGACTGCCATGTCTGGAAGCTTGGGAATGGATGCCCAGTTTTATGACCCTTCCGGTCACTTGTTGTTCAGCACCCAGGATGAACTGGTTCAACTGGGTGTTTTGCCGGCAAAAATGAATCCGGCAGCCTTACAATTCCTTCAAAACAATCCTTCCTCCGAACGGGTTGAATCGGAACGGGCCGCAGGAATTCCGTTTTTTACCCAGTACAGAACCCTGCTCAACAGCGCCGGACAAACTCTGGGTTACCTGGCGGCGCCTTATCCGGCCGATACGGGAAAAACGGGTCCGGAAGTGTCCGACTTCATTGGTATGCTGGCAAGTCTGTATGTTTTCCTGCTGCTGGTCGCCTATGCCGTTACATTTATCCTGGCTCGATCCGTAACACGCCCGGTGAGTCTGTTGTCGGAAAAAGTGCAGGTTTTGCGCCTTGAAGACAAGAACGAACCTTTGAATTATTCCGGCGATTCCGACGATGAAATCAGCCAGCTGATTGGACAGTACAACCACATGGTGGAAAAACTGGAGGCCTCCAAGGCGCAATTGGTAAAACTGGAACGGGAAGGCGCCTGGCGGGAAATGGCAAGGCAGGTGGCCCACGACATCAAGAACCCGCTTACCACCATGAAACTTTCGATGCAACAGCTCGAAAGGGTATCGGGCAATCCGGAACAGGCTGCGGCCTACCTGCGAAAGGCCATTACCCGATTGATCGAACAGATTGATTCCCTGGCCCAAATCGCCTCCGAATTCTCGATGTTCGCCAATCTCGACATCAAGCACAAAAACGATGTCGTCATTAACGAAGTGGTGGAAAACGTGCACGATTTGTTCAGCGAACAAAAACATGTGGATCTTTCCCTGAGTTTACCCGACGAAAGATTCCATATTCTGGGAGATAAAAACCACCTGATCCGGGTCTTCAACAACCTCGTTATCAATGCCATTCAGGCGATTCCATCCGATCGTCGCGGGCAAATCCGGGTGTCGTTGAGCCGACAGGGCGATATTTCGGTTATCCAGATCAGCGACAATGGCGGTGGTATTCCGCCTGAAATACGCGACCGGGTGTTCGAACCGAATTTTACCACGAAAACTTCCGGCAGCGGCCTGGGACTGGCGATTTGTAAAAAAATTATCGAAGCCCATGACGGTACCATCCGTTTTGAAACCCGCGACAACGAAGGCACCGACTTCTTTGTGGAAGTGCCGGTCGTGGCGGTGGATTAGGCCTGTTCTAATGTTCCGCCGGTTCAAAATGCACCGAACAGGCGACGTCAATGCATGGGCAGGGCAAGGGGTGGAAAACCCCGGCTTTTTTACGACCTTTGCGCACTGATTTAATTTTATTCACCTGTTTAATGAACGAGGCTGATTTATGGAGGTAATTTTTGCCCCCATAGCCTCTTCCCAAAGACAATTTATTACTTCCTCCTTGGAATTTTCCGAATTTGGCCTCCACCCCGATTTGCTCGATGGCATTGAGGCCCTGAACTTCAAGACCGCCACCCCCATACAGGAAAAAGCCATACCGCTCATTTTAGAGGGAAAAGACCTGATTGGCACTGCACAAACCGGCACCGGCAAAACAGCCGCTTTCGTGTTGCCTATCATGGATATGATCCTGAAATCAGGCGAGTACGACTACACACAGGCACTCATCATTGTCCCGACGCGCGAACTGGCGGTACAAATTGATCAGGCCATCGCTGCCTATTCCTATTTTTCCGATATTTCTTCTGCCGCAATTTACGGCGGCGGCGGCGGGAAGGATTTTGCGCAGGGGCGCGACGCCCTTCAAAAAGGCGCCGATATTGTGATCGCTACACCGGGGCGCTTGCTCTCGCACATGAGCCTGGGTTATGTTGATTTTTCGCGGTTGCGCTTTTTGGTACTTGACGAAGCCGATCGCATGCTTGACATGGGTTTTTTGCCTGATCTGAACCGCATTATCAAAGCGCTGAACCCCGAACGACAAAGTTTGCTTTTTTCGGCTACCATGCCGCATGGCGTGATGAAATTGGCCAAAACCATGTTGCGCAATCCGGTTACCATCAGCATCGCCTTGTCTAAACCTGCAGAGGGTGTCACACAGGGAGCTTATCTGGTCAATGACCGGCAGAAATTGTCACTGATTGCCGAAATTCTGAAAGATCGCAGCGGCCAGCGTACCATCGTTTTTTGTTCGAGTAAACAGGCGGTCAATCAGTTGTTTCAAAAACTGAAAAACCGCAACATGTCGGTCGAACGGATCAGCAGCGACCTAGAACAAACAGAACGGGAACAGGTTATGCTGGCATTCCGCAATTCAAAAATTGATATCCTGGTTGCCACCGACGTGCTGAGCCGCGGCATTGATATTGACGGAATTGATCTGGTAATCAACTTCGATGCCCCGCGCGACGCCGAAGATTACGTGCACCGCATCGGTCGTACCGCTCGTGCCGAAAGAAAAGGCACTGCCTTGACGCTGATCAACCATGCCGATTTGCAACGCCTTCGTCGTATTGAGAAACTGATCGGTAAGGAAGTGCCTAAATTGCCCTTGCCCCCCGGCCTTACGGATGAACCCGGGAACGAACAGCAGCGGCGCAGAATGCCTGTCCGCAAAGGCGGGACGCAGAAAAAAAGCGAGTCGCCACGCAACGAAGCGGAAAAAGGAAACGAGAACAAGGCCCGACAACCATTTCGGGGGCGCCGTCGCGGAGGAAAAAACCAAAGCAACAAAACCGGTCCTGCTCCAACAACATAAAAACCGCCTCCATTACTGAAAATTTTGATCCGGTATGTTAAGAATAGGAACCCGCGGCAGTAAACTGGCGCTCTGGCAAGCTGAATTTACCCAAAAACAACTTGCAGGCGCAGGTATTGACAGTGAACTTGTTATCATCAAAACCCAGGGCGATCTGGTGCAACACCTGGGGTTCGACAAATTAGAAGGCAAAGGATTTTTTACCAAGGAAATTGAAGACGCCCTGCTGCGTGGCGAGATAGACCTGGCCGTACATTCCATGAAAGATCTGCCTACTACCCAGCCGGAAGGGCTGGTCATTGCTGCTGTATCTTATCGCGACAATCCCGCCGACCTGCTGGTCATCCGGAAAGAGGCTTTCACACCGGAGGTCTTGTTGAAATTCAAGCCTGGCGCCGTAGTCGGCACCTCGGCCAATCGCCGCAAGGCTCAACTGCTGGCCTATCGGCCTGACGCACA
The DNA here is from genome assembly GCA_033762055.1 of Saprospiraceae bacterium. Taxonomy (GTDB): domain Bacteria; phylum Bacteroidota; class Bacteroidia; order Chitinophagales; family Saprospiraceae; genus M3007. The sequence continues at coordinate 795 of JANRLZ010000013.1, read as the reverse complement.
GATAAAAGATATTCGAGGAAACGTGCCCACCCGATTGGAAAAACTTCGCACCGGCGATTTCGACGCCATTTTTCTGGCGGCAGCAGGGGTACGCAGACTGGGGCTGGATATGTCAGATTTCGAGATCATGGAGCTGCCTCCGCGCGATTTTGTACCGGCGCCGGCACAAGGCGTACTGGCATGGCAAACCAACCGGGAGGATATTGCGGTGCGTAAAATTTTACAAAAAATCCATCATCCGGAAATTTCCGCCTGCACCAATGTCGAGCGCAGGGTATTACAACTAATGGAGGGTGGCTGCCAATTGCCGCTTGGCGCTTATTGCGAAAGAGATCAGGCCGGCAATTATCACGCCTTTGTCGCCTGTGAGATAAACGGACATTTGCGCCGTGCACGCCATTCTTCCAGCACCCGCCTGGGATTGGCTGAGCATTTGGTGGAAGCGTTGAAGAAAGGTTGATACAGGAAGGTTTATGGGGTTCCCTCCCATCTTAAATCTTAAATCATGTAATCTCAGATCTAAAATCAAACGATTATGCATCAGGACAAATTGCGGTTGGCATGCACTCGTCGGTTAGGTTGATTTTAGATTTAAGATTACATGAATTAAGATTTTAGAGTGGATTTGTGAAGGTTTATGGGGTTCCCTCCCATCTTAAATCTCAAATCATGTAATCTCAGATCTAAAATCAAACGATTATGCATCAGGACAAATTGCGGTTGGCATGCACTCGTCGGTTAGGTTGATTTTAGATTTAAGATTACATGAATTAAGATTTTAGAGTGGATTTGTGA
>JANRLZ010000012.1:0-5410 GCA_033762055.1 Saprospiraceae bacterium | reverse complement strand
CAACTCAAAGGCCGCATCCATTTTGTCACGCGCCTGCTGCAACGGGTTTTTGGCACGCAGCCAGGGGAAGTTTTTGGTTCCCGGACCAAAAGGGTCGCCACCGACGCCGCCCAGCGTATGCCAGTAGGCCATGGCAAATTTAAAATGTTCGCGCATACGCCGGCCGCCTACCACTCGGTCGGCGTCGTACCAGCGAAATGCCAATGGATTGTCGGTTTCAGGGCCTTCGTAGCGTATTTTTTCAATTCCTTCAAAGTAGGTGGACATAAGGGAGGGTGGATGAAGGTTGATGGGGTTGATGAGGGTTGATGAGGGTCACTTTCCTTGTTTTCCCCCGCCAATAACTACGGCGGAGCGCAATTTTCGATAAAATTCTGCCAATATATACTGTGATTCGTGTGATTTTGGTGATCGCCATGAAGGGATTCTATTGATTTTCAAGGATTTATTTTTTGCGCCATGCACAAAACCTCCCGGCGCGAGGTATAATCGGAAATAGGGGTTGGCAAACATCTTTTTTACAACAGTACAAACACAAGCAGCAACGTCGCGATAAAAAGGGCGGTAAAGCCGGCCAGGTACACCAGTGTGGCAAACAACCACTTGGCGATGGTCCAGCCCCAGTGCTCCTGGTAGTACAGCTTCATGGCCCACAACATCGAAACGGGCATCCAGCCAAGTGCGAGCAACCAGCCCCAGTCTATCGGATGCACCCAGTCGTTGATCATCATCGCAAAAACCAGCACAAGAAATGCGCCGGATTGCTGGTGCATCATAAAAATAAAATGTTCGGTATAATAGCGGCCGCTTCGCCAATACAACAGGAACAACAACCCGGACATTAATGCAATCAGCACCAGGATGGTCCAGCCAAAACTTCCCACGTAGCGGTGTATCAGGCTTTGCGGCGACTTGATGGATTTTAATCCCTGCCGAACCGTCACTTTTTCGTTCCAGCTTTGGAAGCCGTACTTGCTGATGATAGAATCCGCGGATAAATGCACCAGATCGGCGGAGGCGATGCGAGCAGAGGTGTTGACAAAATTCAGCGAAACGGTGTCAAGCGTACTCGGCGGAATTTGTCCCTCACTGGCTTCATTGGATAGGTTCAGAAAAAGCTGCGTGGCGGCCTCCCAGGGGCCTTCCACATTGCGCACCACCGAATCAATGGCCAGACGCGTCTGGGGCGTTTGCCATTCCTGCGGCAACGAATCGTATGCCGAACGCAATTCACGGGCATTCACCACGTGTTGCAGGGCTTCAAAGAAACCGGTTTCCGCTACTTTCCTGACGCCTTTTTTAACTTCATACGTAGCCGAGCCGCCAATGGTCATTTCGCCGCTGGTCATGTTGAACCCCGCATTGTCGAAACGTTTGTTCAAAAAAAGCAGAAAGAAAAACATGACGATAAAAAAGAACTGTACCGGATGCGGATAACGTTTTATTTTTCCCTGAAAATAATTCCGCGTCACACGAGCCGGCACGAGCAAATGCCAGCACATTTTGACAAATTTATTGTCCAAATGGGTCAAATTGGCAAAAAACTTCGCCAACAAATCGCGCATTTTGATGCGACCGTCAAAGTCGCGTTGCCCGCAATGCGGACAAAATGAACCGGCACGCGATAATTTGCCGTTACAGTTTTTACATCGCGCTTTGGGCGGTTTGACAGCTGTGATTTCGTCCTGATTTTCCATATCGAATGCAATAATACGGCGTCCTTGCCGTCCTGACACAATGAACATGTCTGGAATTCCCTCACTCTTCCGTCATTCAATGATTAGTAAACATCAAAAAAAATGTCCCGCCGCCGGCATGTAATTTTACCCGGAATTGCATCCGCTTCAATACGGTACAAGAACCAACCGAAAAATCGAACCAATCGAAAAATCGAACCAATCGAAAAATCGAACCAATCGAAAAATCGAATCAATCGAATCAATCGAATCATGTTATTTTCCAACCACCACCATCCGAATCGTTTTTTTGTTCGGCCCCTGCTTACTTTCACCACCCTGGCCTTGTTTGCAGTCGCCTGCTCGCTTTTTTCCAAAAAAAGCGAAACGCCCGTCACATCCATCAAAAACAAACCGACCAACGAAATGCCCACCCCGCCAGCCCTGCCCATTGCATCGGGCGATTATGCCGATGAATGGAAAATTGTGGACAGCCTCCAGCAACAAGGGCTGTACAAAAGCGCCCTCGAAAAAGTGACGGCCATCCAGGCGCGCGCACAACGCGACAAAAACGCGCCCCAACTGGTCAAAGCCCTGATTTTCCGCGGAAAATTCACGGCCCAACTCGAAGAAGACGGCCTCACCAACGCCATCCTGCTCCTTGAAAAAGAAATGCAGGCAGCCGGTCAGCCGGAAAAAGCCGTGTTGCAAAGCGTGATCGGCCAACTATACAGGGTTTACCTCGAACATCAGGGCTGGGAAATCGGCGACCGTACCCCCGTGCCCGCCGGCGAAGGCGGCGATATCCTGACCTGGAGCGCCGATCAAATCGAAAAACAGGCCCTCGATTTGTACGCCGCATCGGTCGAACCGGCCGCCTTGCTCGCCTCCGTGCCGCTGGGGCAATTCCGCGACATTACGCTGCCGGGCGCCAACGACACCGTCGGCAAACAAGCCCTTTGGCCCACCCTCTACGATTTGCTCGCACAGCGCGCCATCGAACATTTCAGCAACGAACGCAATTACCTGACCGAACCCACCTACGCCTTTCAACTCGACCAGGCATCGGCATTTGCTCCCGCGGAAGAATTTGTGCGACTTGCTTTTGATAGTCAGGACATCACGAGCGGAAAATGGCACGCCATCCGCCTGTTTCAAAAAGTGCTTGCTGCCCATCTCGGCGCACGCGATGCGGCTTTTTACGAGGCGGAATTAAAACGACTGCAATTTGTAAAGAACAACAGTACCCTCGAAAATAAAGACGAGTTGTACCAAAAAGCCATAGAAAAACTCCTGGGCCAGACCGAAAACCACGATTCTCATGCAGAAATTGCCCATGCCCTGGCAGGTCATCTCCACCATACCGAAGCGGAAGACAAGGGCGCCAATGCCCGCAATGCCGTACGCATCCTGGAAGCCGCAATTCAGCGCAAACCCGACACTTACGGCGCGGCACTGTGCCGGCAATTGCTCGCAGATATCCGCCAGCCTGCCCTCAGCACTACGGTAGAAGTGATCAATCCGCCCGACCAGCACATACTCGTTCAACTGGGGTATAAAAACCTGCAAAAAGTATGGATAAGGGTGGTAAAAGAAAACGCCGACATAGAGAAAAACGGCAGAATGTCGTGGAAGGAAAAATTCGACCGTATGCTCGCATTGCCCTCCCTGCAATCGCGCAGCTGGGACATTCAAAATCCCGGCGACTACCAGATGCATTCCACCGAAATTGCCCTTGATCCGCTGGCTTTTGGTCATTACTGGGTAATTGTATCCAGCAACCCCGATTTCAGGATAGATGACGGACCGGTTGTTTTTACCGCATTGGACGTCTCCAACCTGGCGGTGGTTACCTACCTCGAAAAAGGTGAAAGCCGCTTTGTTTTGGCCGACCGCAACAGCGGTACGCCGCTCGAATCGGTAAAACTTGACTTTTTTTACCGGGATTACAACACGCAAAAAAGTGTGCTCAAACATTATGGCAGTACCCTCAGCGACCGCAACGGCTTTGCCCGGGGCAACTGGCCGGAAAGATATTCGATGGAAGTGCGCGCCAGCAAGGGCGCCGACACCATCTGGTTAAACCCCCTCCAAAACTATCGCTCGTATGACCGAAGCGAAGAACGGCCCGCCGTGCAGTTCTTTACCGATCGAAGCATATACCGACCGGGACAAACCGTGTACTTTAAAGGACTGGTTTACAAATCCTTGCAAAACGAAAACGGCTTGCCGCAGATATTGCCCAACCGTAGCGTCAAAGTCCAGTTTTTCGATGTCAATGGACAGGAAAAACACAGCATTACCCTCAAAAGCAACGAATTCGGCACCTTCAACGGCGCTTTCACCGCGCCTGCTACCGGTCTGACCGGCAATATGAGCATTCGCGCCACCGACGGGGCTTACGGCGCCACTTATTTCAATGTGGAAGAATACAAACGCCCCCGTTTTGAAGTGACGCTCCAGCCTGTGAAAGGGGAATTCCGTGTCAATGAAAAAATTACGATGCGCGGCGAAGCCAAAAACTACGCCGGCAATGTCGTAGATGGCGCCTCGGTGCGTTATCGGGTGCTGCGCAATGCCGTATTCCCGTATTGGGATTTTAGTCATCCCTGGCGGCGTCCCTGGTACTTTGATTCGGGTGAAATGGAAATCGCCAATGGTGTTACGCAAAGCGGCGCCGACGGCACTTTTTCAATCGAATTTACCGCTATTCCCGACCCCTCCATCCCGAAAAAAAGCCAGCCGACATTTTATTATCAGGTAATGGTGGATGTCACCGACATCACCGGCGAAACACGCAGCACGGAGAGCAGTGTGAATGTGGGGTACGTTGCGTTGCAAGTAGACTGGGAGTTGAACAACGACATTCATTTGGACAGCTTGCGCCATGTCGGATTAAAAACGACCAACATGGCCGGGCAGGCCCTGACGGCCCAGGGTGAAATTACGCTGCAACGTTTGGTGGCGCCCCGCCGCTTTTATAAAGATCGCATGTGGGAACGCCCGGATCTTACAACCCTGGCTAAGGCCGACTTCGAACGCATGTTTCCCGGCCTCGCCTGGAAAGATGAAGACGACCCCAAAAACTGGGGGCGCGAAGATTTTACCCGCACCGTCCGCTTCAATACCGCCGATGCGCAGACTTTCGATTTGAATGAAGGACGTACCCAACCCGGCTGGTATGTCGTCACCCTGCGCACTAAGGACGCCTTCGGCGAAGTCATAGAAATTCAAAAATTTGTACGGGTCTGGGATGCAGAAAGCCGCTTTGAAAAACCCGATGCCCGGCTGGAAAAAAATCGCCTCGAACCGGGCGAAACTGCACAAATGCTTTTTGGCGGCAAACCGGATCAACTGCATTTCTTTTTTGCCCAGGAAAACGACGGCATCATACAGAAACCCGAATGGGTGAGCGCGCGTATCACCAACCTGGCCCGCGTTGAAATACCCGTCCGGGAAGAAAACCGCGGCGGCATTCCGCTGCACTGGTTCTGCATCAAAGACGGGCGCATTTACAGCGGCAATCCGCAGGTGGTGGTGCCCTGGAGCAACAAGGAACTGACGATTTCCTACGAGAGTTTCCGCGACAAACTCGCGCCCGGGCAAAAAGAAGAATGGCGCATCAAAATCAGCGGCCCCAAAAAGGAAAAAGTGGCCGCCGAGATGGTCGCCGCCATGTACGATGCGTCGCTCGATCAGTTTGCGCCCCACAGTTGGTCGGGCTTACCCCTGCC
>JANRLZ010000011.1:0-22379 GCA_033762055.1 Saprospiraceae bacterium | reverse complement strand
TACGCCGCCGCGCTCGACAACATTTTCGCAGCCATGAAGCCTTCCGTTTCGGCTTCAACCTTCCCAAACAATCGAAGGCCGGCACACATCCGCCGAAATTGCTTGAGCATTTCGAGGAATGGATGTTTGACCCCGCGCTCCACGATTGGCAAAACCCTGAAACTGGCGAATTACTCGCCGGGTACATACCGCCGCCACAACTGCAATGGACTTTAGGCCAAAGCATTGGCACCGATTTGCAGTAGTTCAACAGTCAATCGCTCCGACGCGAACGGACAAAACGTTTATTTCCAAACCAAAACCAACATCCCCGCCAAAATCAAACCCGCGCTGAGCAGATGTTCGGCGATGCTTTCACGGCGCGGGACACAGTGCTGGTTTGCAAAAAAATAGAGCAGCAGGTCATATTCTTTCGGTGTGAGGTCAAGTAGCGTCTCATTGACATAAACGCTTCGCTGAGCAGATTTAACCTTAATCTCGTGGAAAACGATGTCCGAACTACCGCCAAAATGCCTCCGCAGCAACAGGGCTTTGAGTCGTGCGTTTAGTTCGGGAAGGTAGAGGGGCTTGGTGAGGTAGTCATCCGCGCCGAGGTCAAGTCCGACAATGCGTTCGTCGAGCGCGTTGCGGGCGCTGATGATGATGGTCGCTGCTTCCGAGCGCAATTTTTTCAGGGCGCGAATCGCGTCCAACCCTGCACTGCCGTTGATGTCCACGATTAGGCAGTCGTATTCATAGACTACTGCTTTTTCGTGGGCAGTCGGAAAGTCTAATGCGAGTTCGACAAGGTAGCCCTCAACTTTCAAAAAGTCAGAGATAGAGGCAGCGAGTTCGGGTTCATCCTCGATGAGCAAAATTTTCATTCGGCAAAAATACGATGTTGATTTTGGAGGGACTTTGGAGACAGACTTATCTTTTCATCTCGAACGTTACGCCCTTACCCCAATTATATCAGTAATAAACCGGATACCAAATCAGGTATTGCTTCCAATATTGTTTCGAGTGAAAATATAAACAAGTTTATCTTTGTCCCGACCGTGTTGCCCGGTGTTTGACCGTCAATCATTCTTGCAGGGGCAACACGGTTTTTTCAGCATCCAAAATCGGGGGTGAAATCAGCCTACCAAAAACGGTAAAAGTGTGAATTTTTACACCACTTTTTACACCACCCAAAAAATAAACTGCCATAAATAGTTAACTATCAATTATTTATACTTTTAGATGTTAGTCCCGCCAGCTCCACAAAAAATGCCCGGTTGCCTTGAATGGTGATCGGGTTTTTTGTTTCAATTTAGTACAAAAGTGCCACCCGCCCCCTGCAATCTCGATCCAAAAATGCCGTCTCTTTGTTCCGGATGTGGCCGCCCGCCCCTGCGTTTCAAACCACCGCTGCCGTACTTATGCCTTTTCAGGTGATCTGCGCCGCCTTTTTTCTTTTTCCCCTGCTCCTCACCGCCCAACCCCGCCCGTCGCTGGTGATCGTCACCGATGCGGGCTGGGACGTCGGCGCCACCACGACGCATTTTGGCGAATACCCGCTGTCGGCCGAACAGGCGGCGGCAGCCAGCGCCGATTTGCGCCGCGGACCACACAAAGCCGTGGCCGCCGAATACAACCGGAACGCAAAAATCGTCCCGGGCAGCGTACCGATCTGGCGCAACCGGAAATCAACCAGCGAGGGCGAAGCCTATTATTTCCATCGGGCCGTGCCGCTCGGCCCGGATCCTGTGCGGAAGGCCACGCTGGAAATCAATGCCGATGATGTGGCCCGCGTCTATATCAACCAGCGACTGGCTACCGCCGAAAAACGCGACGGCACCCTGAAAGACGGTTACGACGTGTGGTTTAATTTCCGCAGCGTGTCGGGTTTTACCTACAGCCGTCTGTACACGTACGACGTGACGGACTATTTCTTCACCCATGTCACCAATACCGTGCTGGTGGAGGCCGTAAGCCTGGCATTCGACGGCAGCCACGCGAATTTTAGCGCCAAAATTGTGATCGAATTCGACCCCTTGCCGCCCCCGGTCAAAGCCAAACCGGCTGCCGCCAAAGCCAAACCCCGTCCGCCGGCTGCGCCGGCGACAACACCGGCTACCGCAGCGGATAAAGTCATCTTCGAGGCGGGAAGCGACCCTGAATACGCCACCCTGCGCCCGGGCAGCGTGCTCGAACTCGGCCATGTGTTCTTCAAGGCCGATCAGTTCCAGCTCGATTCGGCCTCGTACCTTACGCTCTCGGCCCTGGCCGGTTTTATGCAGCGATATCCCGGACTCAAAATTGAAGTGGGCGGCCATACCAACCTGCGTCCCAACGAGCATTTTGCCGCCGAGTTGTCGGCCAACCGGGCGATGGCAGTGCGGCGCTACCTGCTCGACAAGGGTATTTCCGCCGATCGGGTGACGCATCGGGGCTACGGAAAAACACAGCCGCGTATCCGCGCCTTGTCAAAAGAAGCCGATCGAGCCAACCAGCGCGTGGAGATCAAGGTGCTGGAAAAATAGGGCGGAGCGCACGAGATAAAACATCACTCGTACGAGATAAAACATCACTCGTACGAGATAAAACATCACTCGTACGAGATAAACGCTTTGACAAACCGGAGAGGGCAGAAGGGGCGGGTTGATTCAATCCCGTATCACTGCCCAAAAACGCCCGTTGGTAAAACTCGCCTTGAGCGGGTTGGCCGGATTGCGGCGCGGGGGATACAAATTAAAAGCGGCGGTAAGTATTTCATAAAGCATAGGGAAAAAAGGAATGGTGAGTTGAACAAAAATACGGGAATGTAAGGCGCCTCATGACTTTGTTCGGATTTAACGATATTTGCCATCCTAAACCAACAAACATGAAAGGACTACTTGCGCTTGTCTGCTTCCTGCCTTTGGCTATTTCTGCCCAGAGTTATTTGATGGATGGTACGCCGATCACGGATTGCAACGGGACATTTTATGATCCCGGCGGCCCTTCGGCCAATTATGGCCTGAACCAGAATTTTACCACCACGCTTTGTTCGGATGGCAATGGCGGCACGCATGTAAGGCTTAGTTTTTCGGGAGTGTTGCTGGGGCCGGGCGATGCGCTCTGTTTTTACGACGGCCCCGACGCCGCTTCTCCTTTGCTTTCCTGTTCGGCGGAATACACGGCCGGTGAGCCATTTGTGGTACAAGCAACCGCCGCCAATCCGACAGGCTGCCTGACGGTTGTGTTTCAATCCGACGGCAGCGGCGTGGCATCGGGCTGGGCGGCGGCGATTTCGTGTGTTGCATCGTGTCAGACGGTGCTGGCCAATCTGCTTGCCACGGCCCCTGCGCCGGTGCCGGCCGATACGGGCTGGATTGATATTTGTCCGGGCGAACGGGTTTTTTTCAACGGCGCGGGTATTTACCCGCAAAACAATCTTTTTTACCCGCAATCCGACCTGACCACCACTTTTGAATGGAATTTTGGCGATGGCGGTATCGCATACGGCCCCAATACCTCCCATCGTTTCGACACCCCGGGCGGTTACATCGTCCAGCTGTTTTTGACCGATACGCTGGGCTGTACCAGCACCAATTTGATCAGCCAACGCGTGCGGGTGGCTCCGCCGCCGGTATTCAACCTCAGTCCGGTTTCGCAAATTTGCGCCGGCGATACCTTGCACCTGAATGCGGTGGTTGATACCACCCTCGGCGGAAACACCCTGTCGGTTTCGCCCGTTTCTGCTTCTTTTCAAACAGAATCCAGTCGCTCCGACTCGCTGGCGCTCCCCGACGGAACCGGCGAACTCTACCAGACCAGCATCCTGCTGACCCAGTTTTCACCCGGCCAAATTCTGACCGATCCCAACGATTTACAGAGCATTTGTGTCAACATCGAACACTCCTGGTTACGCGACATCGAGATAACGCTGACTTGTCCGAACGGGCAAAGTATCATCCTGCACGACCACCCGGGCAATTTTGGCGGAGAAGTGTTTTTGGGCGAACCGAACGATAACGACAATTTTAACCCCATACCCGGTGTCGGCTACGATTATTGCTGGACACCCAACGCGCCCAATCCGACCTGGATTCAATACATCAATTCAACCCCGGTTGGCACCCTGCCGCCAGGCGATTACAGCACATTTGATCCGATCAGCGATCTGGTAGGTTGCCCGCTCAATGGAGAATGGACCATCGGAGTAGTGGATCTTTGGGCAGCCGATAACGGATATATTTTCAGCTGGTCGCTGGAATTTGACCCCTCGCTGTATCCGAATATCGAGACCTTCACCCCGCAATTTGTCAGCTGGAACTGGAACAACCACCCTTCCATCTACTACGCCACACCCGACAGCATATCGGCGTCGCCTCAAAATGCCGGCACTGCCGGTTACACCTTTACCGTGACCGATGATTTTGGCTGTGTGTGGGATACGCTGGTCAGTGTAGCGGTATTGCCGCCCACCCACCCGGACTGTTATGTGTGCGCCACCAATTTCCCGCCTTTGCCTGATGCCAATATCTGTGCCGGCGATACGGTTTTTTATGATGCCACTTCTTTGACGCCGCCCATTCAGGAGGTTCGTTTTGAATCCTATCCGGAATACCGCCTGGGTAACGCGAATCACCCGCATTTAAATCCATACCTGTCGCCGGTAGGAGTAAATAGCCTGGGCTATAACTTCCTGACCATTCCTGCCCAGCAAATCACCTCGGTATGTATGGATATTGAAACCGACTTTTGCGCCGATCTCAATATCTTCCTCCGAGCGCCCAACGGGCAACAACTCACCCTCTCGACAGGCAACGGCGGTTCGGGCGACAACTATAAAATCACCTGCTTTTCCCCTTCGGCTACCTTGCCGATCGTGGGTCAGGCAGCGCCTTTTAACGGCACCTATATCCCGGAAGGCAACTGGGTTGCCCTGGCCGGCGCTCCGGTGAATGGCGACTGGTCGTTGATGGTATCCGATGGTTTTGCTCCATCTCAATTTGGTACCGTGAAATGGTGGAGCATCGGATTTAATGCCCAAAACAATGTGGGTTATTCGTGGACCAACCCCGGCGGACTTTCTTGCACGAACTGTCCGGCGCCTGCGGCAGCCCCGCTGGCTACCACCACGTACATTCTGACGGCGACCGACAGTTACAATTGTGTACATACCGACACAGCTACGGTGTTCGTCAACAACTTTTTCCCGGCGCCGACGGGGCTGACCATGACCCAGCTGGGCGCTGCGAGCATGACCTGGACCTGGAATGCGGTGGCCAGCGCGTTGGGCTATCAGGTCAGTGTGGACGGCGGGCCCTGGGTATTGCCCAACAACGGACTTTTGTCGCATATAGTAACCGGCGTTTTGCCCAATCAAACCGTCACGATAGAAGTGCGTTGTATCAGTCCGACCACTTGTGTGCCGCAAGTCGTGGCAGCGAGCAGCACGTTCCCCGGTTGCATCATGTTTGCCGATTTGATTTCAAATACCGACCTGCTTTGTGCCGATGATACCGATGGATCTGCCCTGATTTCCATTTCCAATTCTACTTTCCCGGTACAGCTCTTTTTGGATGCCAACCCGAATCCGTTTCCGAATGGCGATTTGAATAACATCCTGTCGGCCGGCCCGCATTCGGTCATCGTGGTAGATGCGCTGGGCTGCCGGGATACCGTGAATTTTACCACCATGGCGCCCCCACCACTGACGCCAACGGCAGGGGGAACGAATGTTTTATGCAATGGCGATAATTCCGGCGCACTCAGTGTCAGCGCCTCGGGCGGAACCGGCGCTTATGGTTTTGTCTGGCAAAATTGTCTGGGCGGCCCGGTGTTGGGCGGCGCGGTGCAAAACAACCAGTTTGCAGGATGTTATACGGTAACGGTAACAGACGCCAACGGGTGTACGGCGACCGATACCGTACAAATCAGCGAACCGGCAGCTTATGGTTTCATGCTGGAAAGCGATTCTGTTTCCTGCTTTGGCCTGTCTGACGGGAGTGCGGTCATCCATGTAACCGGCGGCACACAACCGTATCAGTTTTTGTGGGACAATGCCAGTGTTGACTCGATTGCCAACAACCTGAATCCGGGCAATCATATTGTTACCGTGACGGATGCCAATCAATGTGTAGCGAGCACATTTGTTGTAATATTCCAGCCGTCTGCCCTGCAAATCAGCAACCTTCCGGCGCAAAATGTAAGTTGTTTCGGCGGCGACAACGGCGCCATCACGGCATTTCCCAACGGCGGAACACCCATCTACCAATACCTCTGGAGTGATGCCGACGCACAAACCAGCCAGCAGGCTACCGGACTCCTGGCTGGCGCCTACACCGTCACCGTAAGTGACTGGAATGGTTGTACCGTCACCGGATCTGCCACGGTAGGCGCCCCGGCGGCCCTGGTAGTCGGATTTATCAATGTATCAGGAGAAATATGCGCCGGCGATTGTATGGGGCAAGCCACCGTCAATCCGGCGGGCGGCGCCGGTTCGTATCAGTTTGACTGGGAAAACAACCTGCTGCCGGATGTCGCTGCGGTCCAGAATCTTTGTCCGGATGCCTATCGCGTAACGGTCACCGACGCCAACAACTGCACGGAAGTAGCCCAGGTAATTATCCCGGCCGCCGTGCCGATTGACACCAATTTTAATGGAATTGATCCGACCTGTTCCGGATTACAAAATGGCTCGATTGACGCTTCAATATCAGGCGGCGCCACACCCTACCAGTATCTCTGGAGCAATGGAGCGACGACCCAGGACGTGCAAAACCTGCCTTGCGGCCTTCATACCTTGACCCTGACCGATGCGCTGGGTTGTGTGAAAACCTATCCTGTTACATTGAATTGTCCGGAAACTTTGACGATTGACAACATAACGCCCCAGCCGGTGTCCTGCTTCGGCGGTAACAACGGCAGCGCGACTGTTTCTTCGCAGGGAGGCACGGCGCCGATTACCTATCAATGGAACGACCCGGCTGCCCAAACCGGCAGTGTTGCGCAAAACCTGGTGGCCGGTACCTACACGGTGATCATTTCTGATGCAAACGGTTGTAATACCACCGCTTCGGTGACGGTGTCAGAACCGGCTCAGTTGATCGTTACCACCACCCATACCGATGCCAGTTGCCTCAATTACGGCGACGGCGCCGCAACAGCAGAAGCCGACGGCGGCATCAGTCCCTATACTTACAACTGGGGGGCGACCGGAACTACCCAAACCATCAGCAATCTGGCAGCGGGAACCTTTTTTGTCACCGTCACCGACGCCAATTTGTGTACCGCTACGGCTTCAGCAACCATCGGTCAACCGGCCACGAATGTATCGGTCAGTGCCACACAAACCCGTTTTGCCTGTTTTGGCGAAAGTGACGGGGAAGCTTCGGTTTCAGCCAGCGGCGGGAACGGGGCGCCATTTGTATTTACATGGAGTAATGGTCAAACCGGCGGCGGCGCTTCCAATCTTGCCACCGGACTTTACACCGTTACTGCCACCGACCCGAAAGGTTGTACGGGTACGCAGATCGTGGCTATTCAGGAGCTCGATTCCATCGAAGTAAAAGTGGCTTACGCGCCGCCCATTTGTGCCGGCTATGCGAATGGGGTAGTGGGGGTCGTGCTGATAGAGGGCGGTCTGGGTATGGGCGATTCCACCCAGTACCATTATATGTGGAGCCTTCCCGGCGCCCCTGATCTTACGTTGGTGAGCGGTTTTGCCGCAGGCAGTTATACCCTGGTGGTGACCGATTTTCAGGGCTGCACCGGGTCGGAAGAATTTGATGTGGTAGCGCCGCCGGCGATTGCCTTGCAAATGGCGTTTGAAGATGTATCCTGTTACGGATTTACCGATGGAATGGCTACGGTGGCAGCGGTGACGAATGCCGTGGGTGCGGTCAATTATCTTTGGAGCAACAACGAGACGGCGGCACTTGCCGATAGTCTGGCCGTAGGGAATTACCGTGTTACAGTTACCGATTCAAAAGGTTGTACCGCCATCGGAACGGGCGTAATTTCCGAACCCGACCCGCTTGCCCTTCAGTTTGAAGTGACAGAACTGGTTTGTTCGGGCGATAGCAATGCCTCCATCGGCAGCATGCTCTCGGGCGGCTCGCCGCAATACGATTACCAATGGAGCAACAACCAAACCACGGCGACGATTTCCAGCTTAAACGCCGGGTGGTACACCCTGACGGTCACCGACCGCAACGGCTGCACGATTATTGATTCGGTCCAGGTTGAACAACCCGAAGCATTGATGTTTACCACCGTTTTGACCCCTCCGCTTTGTTTTGGCGGGCGCGATGGTCGTATTCAGTTGGTCGTAAGCGGCGGCGACTCGCCGTATCGCTACCGGCTCAACAACGGGGAATTTGGCGGCAGCAGCGTGTTCATCGCATTGGGCGCCGGTAACTATACTTTGCAGGTGATAGACGAAAGCGGATGTTTGGCAGGCGATACAGTGACGCTGGGGCAACCTTTGCCCGTAGCGGTATCGGTAGGCATTGATACGACGATTATTCTGGGCGACAGCCTGCTCCTCTCGCCGGTGGTGAACAATGCGGTGGGTTTAACCCAATTTGACTGGGCAAGTGTGTTGGTGGACAGTTTTACCTGTGCCGACTTGCCTGATTGTGAGGAAATCTGGGTGAATCCTGGTTTTACCAACACGTATCGCCTGAAAGTGACCGATGCCAACGGCTGCATCGGACGTGATGAAATCCGGATTACGGTCGAAAAACCCCGGGGCGTGTATGTGCCGACCGGCTTTACGCCGAACGGCGATTTTGAAAACGACGTATTGGTGGTACACGGCAAAAGTCAGCAAGTGCGCCGTGTGCTGGTATTCAAAGTATTTGATCGCTGGGGAGAATTGTTGTACGAAGACCGTGAATTTCCGGTCAATCAGACAGGGCGCGGCTGGGATGGCACCTTCCGCAATCAACCCTGCGACCCCGGGGTGTACGTCTGGTTGCTCGAGGCAGAATACCTGGATGGTCAAATTGAATTGCTCAAAGGAGACGTGACGCTGATCCGTTGACCTGCATTTGTTTCATCCTTCAACAATTAACACACAAAATTACTGCTAACTACCATGCGCAAAGCCTGCCTGTCTATTGTTTTGACCGTATGCTGCTTTCCAGTTTTTTCACAGGATTTTCAATGGGCGAAAAACTTTGGCGGATATGAAATTGACAAAGCAAACTCGATGGCCGTTGATCCTGCCGGCAATGTTTATGTTACAGGCGCCTTTGAGTACACCGCCGATTTCGACCCTGGTCCCGGGGTCTTTTCACTCACTTCACAAGGTGGCGTTGATCTTTTTGTTTGCAAACTCGACCCGTCCGGCAACTTTTGCTGGGCCGGAGCGATAGGAGGAAATTATGATGAGAGAGGACACGAAGTGGCCGTAAATTCCGAGGGAGAAGTGGTGGTGACCGGTTCATTCAGGGGCGTAATGGATTTTGATCCCGCCCCTGCCGGAGTGTTTGAGATGGAAAGTGTTGATTCATACGATGCATTCGTGCTCAAGCTCGATAAGGACGGCAAGTTTTTGTGGGCCAGACAATTAGGCAGTATGGCACGCACCCAAGCCTATTCAATCACGGTGGATCCGGGCGGTAATATTTACACCACCGGATATTTCGACGGAACAGGCGATTTTGATCCGGGGCCGGATACTTTTGCGATGACGTCCGCGCTATTTTCTTCCAATACATTTATTTCCAAACTTGATCCGGATGGCGCTTTCGTTTGGGCTAAAAATATCGGTGGCGGCAATACCGTACCGCAAAAGATCAGCCTTGATCTCCATGGCAATGTGTATGTCACCGGTGAATTCAGAGACGCGACGGATTTTGACCCCGGCCCGGATTTTGCCAATATTTTGTCCATCGCAGGCTCCGCAGATGCCTTTGTTTTAAAATTGGATACGGCCGGCGATTATGTCTGGGCAAAACGTTTGGGCGGAATTGACGGCGATTTTGGCAACTCCGTAGCCGTGGATGCAAACGGGAATGTTTACACTGCCGGTTATTTCAAGGGAGAATGTAATTTTAATCCTGACCCTGCAAACCCGTTTCGGCTGCAAGCAGTAGGTAATTACGATATTTTTATCTCAAAGCTGGACGAAAACGGACAATTTGTCTGGGCTAAATCTATCGGGACAACCAGCAATGAAACTCCTTACGGAATCGCCCTCGATGCCGCTGCCGATGTATATATAACGGGACAGTTTCTTTTCACCACCGACTTTGACCCCGGCCCCGGTGTTTTCAACCTGACCTCGGTGGGAAACTATGATGTATTCCTGTTGAAACTGGACACCGGAGGCGATTTTATCGCTGCTTCTGCGGTGGGCGGCGGCAATCCGGACGGTGGTGAATCCGTTTGGGTTGATCCAGCCGGCAATATTTATATAGCCGGGTTCTTCAGAAACGGTTGTGATTTTGACCCGGGATGGATGGATCATTCCATCGCTTCGAATGGACTTCAGGATGCATTCGTCCTGAAACTTGGTCAACCCAATGCGGATGCTGCCGATATTCTATCACAACCGATGCTGGTGTTCCCCAATCCGGCCAAAGATGAAACCTGGGTGCAGGTTCCATTTTCAAGCCGGTGGCAAGTGGAGTTGTTTGATGCCATGGGTAATCAGGTACAAAGTATCCATGCCGGCACTGATCGAATCAGGCTGGAGTTAAAAGACCTGGTTCCGGGAGTTTATTTCATTCGGGCAAGCGATGGATGGCATACCTGGAGTGCGCGGCTTCTCCGCTAAGAGAATCAACGGAGCAGTTCCAGTACCAGCGGACTGTTTTTTTCCACTTTCAGTTGGGAAAGGTCATTAAATGCTGAACCTGTTACGACATCGGTCGCACGGGAAAACCCTTGCATTCGTTCGGCAAAACGCCTGGTATCAAGGGTTTTGGCTTCGCCTGAAAAATTCAGCACCACCATCAATGTTTTGGCTTCGTCGTAGCGAAAATACACATAAAGCCCCCGTTCCGGCCCTTTTTCTGCCGGTACAAATTGCATGAGTTTGCCGGTTTGCAAGGCGGTTGTGGCATTGCGATAACGAATCAGGGTACGTGTAAAATTGAAGGCCTCATTTTCCTGTGCGTTTCGTCCGGCAGCGGTGAATTTATTTTCCGGGTCGCCGGGCCAGCCGCCGGGGAAATCCTTGCGAAAAGTGCCCCAGCCTGGTTTCCCATCGCCGGTACTCAACACTTCTGTAGCATAATATACTTGTGGAATGCCTCGCATGGTGAGCAGGAAAGCCATGCCTGTTTTGTATTTATTGATATCCTCGCCGATATGGGTATAAAACCGCGGCATGTCGTGGTTGTCGAGCATGATGAGGTTTTTATACGGGTTTTGATAAAAATAGTCCTGCGCCAGCACATAGTAAATCCGGGATGCGCCGTCGGTCCAGCCGGTTTCTTTGGTAAGTGCCTCCTGAATGGCGAAACAAAGTTGAAAATCAATAACCGACGGCAGATTGGAATCAAAATTTCCCCGTTTCATGGGTTGATCGTCGGCAAAATACCCTTGAACGGGCACGGCGTTTTCCCAAATTTCGCCAAACATGCCCAGTTGTGGATATTCATTTCTCAGGGCTTTACACCACTCGCTGCAAAACGCCTGATCGGAATATGTATAGGTGTCAATCCTGAAATCGTCGAAACCGGCGAATTCCACCCACCAGATGGCTTGCTGGATCAGGTAGCGTGCCACATGTGGATTGCGCTGGTTCAGATCGGGCATTCGTTTGTCGAACCACCCGTCGTTGAAATGTTTTTTGTCGTATTCCGAGGCGTATGGGTCCACCAGGGTGGGGGCGCGGTAAGTGGTCTGGGTATAAACTGGCCACTGATTAATCCAGTCGCGGGTGGGTAAATCCTTCATCCACCAATGTCCGTCACCGATGTGGTTCAGCACCACGTCTCGTACGACCTTGATGCCGCGTCGGTGGCATTCTGCGATAAGTTCGCGCAGCGATTCGTTGCTGCCCAGCCGCCGATCCACCCGGTAATGGTCGGTAACGGCATAACCGTGGTAAGAGCCCTCTATCTGGTCGTTTTCCAGTTCAGGGTTCAACCAGATGGTATTGATGCCGAGGTCCTGAATGTAATCGAGGCGATCACGAATCCCTTTCAGATCGCCGCCATGGCGGTCGTCGCTGCCGGCGCGGTTCACTTTGTCCAGCATGCCTGCCACCCGGTCGTTGGTCGTATCTCCATTGGCAAAACGGTCGGGAAAAATGAGATAAACCACATCCCTGGGCGTAACGCCATGTGCTTTGGGGGCATTTTGGCGAGCGCGAACGGGGAATTCGTGGGTAAAAACGGTGTTGTCTTTTGAAAAAATGAGCGGTACTTTCTGCGGTGGCGCTTTTTCGTCAATGTCAAGGGTGACAAAAAGGTAATTGGGACTATCCCCTTTTTCCACCTTCAACAGACGGATGCCTTTTGTTTTTCCCAGGCGGATTGAATAGTCCGACAAACCGGGGCGGTGCAGCAGAATTTCCACCTGATTCCAGCGCATGCCGGTCCACCAGTTGGCAGGTTCAACGCGCAAACTGTCGTTCAAAACCGGAACGATACGGGGCGCCAGTGCAGTTTTATGAGGATTTCCCCAGTAGTTCCGGCAGTGAAGCAGAGAAAATGCAAGGAGGAGATAGCAGAGATATCGCATGGGAAAATGCAAAAAGACGACGCCCCGGTATACCAGGTAACCGGGGCGTCAGCACTCATTTCTTAAATAAACCGATCACAAACAAAAGCACCAGCGCGCCAATTACGGCAGTGGCAATTGTGCTGATCAATCCGGAGCCTATGGAAACATGTAAAACCGAACGGAACAGCCAGTTGCCTACGAATGCGCCGAGGACGCCTACTACGATGTTGCCAAAAAGACCGAATCCGTAGCCCTGGCGAATTTGTCCGGCCAGCCAGCCGGATACAGCGCCGATAATCAGGGTGAAAATCAAGTCGTTGGTACCCATAATATAGAGAAGTTTAGGTGAAAAATGCGACGGTTGACCAGGATTTTTGTGATTTGCATGATAAACAGGATGAATTGACTTGATTGTTAAGGGTTTGAAACCTGCTTTTTCCGGAAATCTCTTGCACTCGGGTATATTATGCCAGTCTTCGCGTGCGACCCTCTACCACCGATTCGAGCATTTGAAACAACAACAAGGGCTTGTGCACCCGCCAAACAACTTCGTTGTAACGCTCTCCAAACAACAGGTACTGATCCAGGTGCGCCGACATCAATTCTTCTTCTACTTGTTGACGGGTATTCACCAACAGGATCCAGCCTCCTTCTTCTTGTACTTCTTCCGCCCATTCGGCATAATAGTCGTCTTCCAGCATGGCATGGAAATTCAACACATTATCGCAAAAGAATACAAATTTGAAAATGCCCTGCCGCATCAGCAAATCCGCGACATTCCGTTTTAAAAACATAATGTCGTTGTGCAGGGTGTCATTCCATTCCCCGATCAATTCGAGCAATGCAAAACCGTCGTCGTAGTCCACATAAAGCAATTTTCCATACAAGGTAGCTGAACCAAACGCATCCCACTGGGGGTGAAGGTAATAATTGTATAAACGGTGGGTGTATTCAAATTCGCTGTAAGTACGCCGGTAAAACGGCGATTTCGGATCTTCCTCGGCGATGTAAATATCCCGCCAGCGAAAATGCGGTTCGATGTCGTGCATGAATCTATTAGAATAGAAGTGGCCGGCAACTTGCCTTTCTAACCAAAAAGTAGTTCAATTAAGGAAGCGCGCGATATGCCTGCATGTTGGGCAACGTTGCTTAAAATGGCATTCAAAGTTCCTACTTTTAGAGGCGTATGATTGGGAATGGTAAGGTGGTTGGTTGAAGGTTCGTGCGTTGTCATACGGATATGACTTCCTTTCTGCCTTGTTATTGTATAACCGAGTTTCTTCATTAGTAATTTGGATAAAGACGCCCCGGTAATATTTCGGGGTGCTTTCATTGGGCCTGTGATCCTGCTTTTTTCGGGCGTTTTAGATGTGGAGCATTTGAAATGGTCGGCGATTTCTTTTTCTTTTGGTTTTTTAAAAAGAATTTTTGAGGCGCCTCACCATCTTCAAAATGACAAATAATAGCTTCTTTTATGTTTTGAAGTAACTCTTCTTTGGTATCACCTTGTGTATAAATCCCGTATTTCGCCGATTTTGCTGAAAATCCTCCATCAAGTTCTTCGATAACTTGAAATATAAGAGGTGGCTGTACTAGTGATTCAGAACCCATATTGAAAAAAAATTGATAGAGTGGATGTTCTACAAAGATACGAAATGAGTCATTCACAACCAAATAATAGTTGCACTCAATTCAAGCGACAAAAAAAAGCAACCCCTGAAACAAACCCTGGTCTATGCAGTGACAATTCAATGACAAAAGCAACGTTATTTGGCCCGTCTCTCATTCTGAACACAAACTCTACGCATGAAACGCACCCTTTTTCTGTTACTCCCGCTGTTCCTGTTCCTTTTTTCCTTTTCACTTTTTGCGCAAAATCCTTCCCGGGTTACCATTAAAGGCGTGGTTGCCGATACCACCGGCGAGCGTACGGCTTTTGCCACCGTCATGCTCCTGAACCCCAAGGACTCGACGCTCATCAACTTTACACGAAGTGGCGAAAAAGGCGATTTTGATTTCAAAAATGTAAAAAATGTCCCTTATCTTTTGAAAGTATCCTACGTCGGCCACCTGCCATTGCAGCGTTACCTGCCCGCATCGGCCACCGATGTCAACGATGTAGGGGTCATCAGTATAAAACCGATTACATCCGAATTGTTAGAAGTAGTTGTAAAGGCCGCGAAATCTACCCTCAGCATCAAAGGCGATACCATCGAATACGATGCCTCCTCGTTTAAAGTGCCGCCCGGTTCAACGGTGGAAGACCTGTTGCGCCGACTTCCCGGCATTGAAGTGGACGCCGACGGCAATATCCGCGCCCAGGGCAGGGATGTCAAACGGGTGTACGTGGACGGTAAAACTTTTTTTGGCGACGACCCTAAAGCCGCCACCAAAAACCTCGGCGCCGAAACCATTTCAAAAGTGCAGGTGTACAACGAATCATCTGAACAGGCCAAACTCACGGGGGTGGACGACGGGAAAAAGGAAAAAGCCATGAACCTCGAGTTAAAAGACGAATACAAAAAAGGTTCTTTCGGCAAACTGACCGCCGCCATTGGCACCGAAGAACGCTGGGCCGGGCGAGGCAGCTACAATCGGTTCAATACCAAAGAACAACTATCTTTTATCGGCTTTGCCAACAATATCAATCAAAGCGGCGTCAACTGGGAAGACTACGGGGAATTTAAAGGGCAAAATACGTTTGGCGACCAGGATAACGGCGATTTCGGCTTCGGCAGCGGTCAGCGTTACTATACCATCGGCGGAACCGACGATTCTCCTTTCAACAACTTCGACGGTCGCGGTTTTACAACCAACTACGGCGGCGGGGTGAACTACAATTATGACCACAAAAAAGTGAAATTCAACGCTTCCTATTTTTACAAGGAAGTCAATCTCGACCTTGATCAGTTTACCAACCGACAGACATTCCTACCCGACACCACTTTTTTCAGCAGCGATACCTTGGGAAAAACAGACTTTCGGGGCAACCACAGTATTGCATCCCGACTGACCTTCGATATAGATTCGAGCGATATGATTGTGTTGAAAGTAGAAGGACGTTTGAGCAATTCCAACGCCCAGACCTTGCAGCAACAATATTTTTCCGACGCTTTCCAAACACGCACCAACGCGCTCTCACTCGACAACAGCAACGATCTGGCGTCCTGGCGTATTACCAGCACGGCCATTTACCGCCACCGTTTTGAGAAAAAAGGACGCTCTTTTGCCATCAGTGCCGGTTACAACGACGGCGATTCGGATGCCAATGAAAACCTGTTCTCCCGAAATCAGGCCTTGCTGACCGGCAGCCTGACCCAGATCCGGCAGTTCAATTCCAATACCTCCAATACCCGGCAACTAAAATCCAGCGCCCTGTACACCGAACCGCTCTCCAAAACCTGGTTCTGGGAAACATTCGCCAATGCCAGCCAGACCAACAACGAAGTCAACCGACCCACCGGCGACCCGGAAAACAACAACCAGCGCATTGATAGTTTGAGCGTGTACTACGAACAACAAGTGCAGTACGCCCGTATCGGCACCAGTTTGCGTTATTCAAAAAACGGCCTCAATCTGTCATACGGCCTGGCCGGACAACACATCGGATTGAGCGGCGAGTATTCGGTGGCAAAGGGTTTGCCGCCTTTGGCCGACCCGCTGCGTCAAAAATATTTCAACGTAACGCCGAATGTGGATGCAACTTACCAGTTCCCCAACGATATCTGGTTGAGTTTGAACTATAACTACAAGGTAACCGAACCGCAGTTCAACGACCTCCAGCCGGTGCCGATCGTAACCAACCCGGCCTATCGAACGCTGGGCAATCCCGATTTGCAGCCCCAGCGCTCACACAACGTGGGTGGTAATATCAACTACTGGAACTCCGGCTCTATGGCCAGTGTGGGCATCGGGGCGGACTACGACATCTACGACTACCAGATTGTTTACAGCCAGATCGTCGAGTTTGTGGATTCCACGGGCGTCCGGACAACGACGCGCCCGGAAAATGTGTCGGGCGGACAAAGCGTAAACACCTACGTTTGGTCGAACATTCCGATCATCAAAACCAAACTGACGGTTAATATCAATCCGCACATGTATATCAATCGTTCACCGTCCTTCATCAACGGCGTTGAAAACGAAACATTTAACCAGAACTACAACTTGCGGATCGGTTTCAATATCACCCCTTCTTCCAAATTTATCGGCGGCATCAGCGGCAATGCCCGGATCAACAACATCGAATACTCGGTGCAGAGCGAGCAAAACCAGAAAATCCGCAGTTATGGCTCCGATTTTTCTGTGAAATGGCAGTTTGCGAATAAAACCTTTCTGGAGTCCAATTTCAACTACAACGTGTTCCGAAACGACCGTTTTGATTTTGATCAAAGCACCGCCATCTGGAATGCCTCTGTGCGTCGTTTGGTGGGGAAAAGTAACCGGTTTGAGCTGCGCCTGGCTGCCTTCGACCTGCTCAATCAGCGCCTCAACATCCAGCAAAGTGGTACACAGAATTACGTGTTGAGTTCCATTGCCCCCACGCTGGCGCGTTATTTTATGTTGAGTGTGAGTTACAACGTGCGTGGTTATGAGGATAAACTGAAGAAAAACGACTGGTGGTAAACGATTTTAAAAAATCATTTTTCTCTTCTTGCGCGAAATCTGTTTTGTTGTGCGTTATGCCGCAAAACAGGTTTCGCTTTTTACGCTTTTGCTAAATTTCATGAAAAAAATACTGTTGATTGCGCTGCTTTTGTCGCCCATGGCTTTGCTGGCTCAGAAAAAGCCCAAGCCCGAACCCGCCGTCCAGCCCGCTCCGGAAGCGGTGATGCAACTGGAGGCCATCGAAGATACGCTGGGCGTACTGGGTTATGCCATTGTCAATGACTCCATCGAAGCCGAGCGCTTCGCGGCGTGCAAAGTGTTTATCACCACGCTTGTCAGGGCATTAAAAATTGAAAACTCGTTCAAATATTCATTCGAACGCCTTAAAAGCGTCTCCATCCTGACACCGCCCGACAGCAGTTTTCGCATCTTTACCTGGCAGTTGTTTGTCAACGATTCCACATACCGCTACTACGGGGCGATACAAAAGAACGAGCGGCAGCTCAACCTGATCCCGCTCATTGACCGCAGTTTTGAAATGGCAAAATTTCCGGCGAATGAGCGGCTTCCGCCCGATCGCTGGTACGGGGCCTTGTATTACAACCTCAAACAGTTTGACACCCCGCAAGGGCGGCGTTATCTGTTGTTCGGCTACGATGCGTTTGAGTTTTTTGAAAAAAGGAAATTGCTCGATGTGCTGAGTTTCGACCGAACGGGCAAGGCGACTTTCGGGGCGCCGGTGTTTGAAAAGAAAAACTCACCGCCTTCAAAACGCATCTACCTGCAATATTCGGCCGATGCAAAGGTGAAGTTGAATTGGGACGAGCAGTACCAGATGATTCTGATGGATCACCTCATTACCTGGGGCAGTCCCTACGGCCGCGGCAACACCATGGTGCCCGATGGCAGTTATGACGCATACAAATTGGAAAAAGGCAAATGGAAGTACATAGACAAGGTCTTCAACGACAAGCAGAAAGACGTACCATTTCCTGATCCCATACTGGAAAGCCGAAAGGGAAAGGATATTATGGGTAAGAAAAAGAAGGGCTGAACGCTACTCTGTTGCGTATTTTTCCATCAACGCTTCTACTTTTTTGGTGCGTTTGCCGCCTTCTGCGGCCACCAGATCAGTCAATTCGCGTATGGCTTTCTCCACCCCGGTGCCGGCATGGTTTTGGCGGATATATGCCCAGGCTTTTTGAAAGTCTTCCGTTGGCGCATTGGTTTCGTAATCGAATGCCGGTGTATTGTCGGCGCCATAGATCAGCATAAATAACAGTCCTTTTTCGTTGTTGAGGGTTTCCTCGTTGCGTACGAAATAAGGGTGCATATTGTTGAATTTTTCCCACCAAACGGCGCGATCGGCCACATTTTCAAGTGGAATAATGATACCACCGTCGCTCCACATCTGATCTTTTTGCTCCAGAATATACTGTTCAATATACTGTTTGGTCGGCGGAGTCACTTTGTTCAGAAAAAAGTCGCCCAACTTCATCCAGTTTACAACCGGAAACACCATTCCTTCACCTACTTCGAGTCGGAAACCGTTGTCTGCCAGTGTCTTGGTGGCAGGGTATTTTGCCATATCAAATTTCTCTTCATAGATCGCCTCATAGTCGCTGTCGGCCCAATTGATTGTTTCGGTCATTTCGTAAAAATCGCCTTCCACTTCCATGCGGAACAAAAAACGTTCAAGCAGAAAAAATGCCGCATCTGCCGACGTGCCTTTTGAATTGTTGTACCGGCTGATTACATAATCCCAGGCTTTTTTGCCACTGTCCAATTTCTTGACATCCAGTCTTTTTAAAAAACCAGCCAGCAGATCAATTTGCCCCAAATCAGGCAAGGTTGCCCGCGGACCGGCGTACACGGGCGTCAAGGCCGCGCTGAATGCCCAGCCGCTTTGTTTGTCGTAAGCCTTGCGGGTTACTTTAAAATAGGGCTCGTTGTACGGAATGTTGCGCAGGGTCACTTCTTCCTTGTTGGCAGATACTTCGCCGACGCCTTCCACCAGTTCGCCTTCGTTGAGTTGGGCAACTACCTTGCTGTCTTTGCCCGGTTGTTCGCGCAAATTCAGTTTGTCAACGGCTACGGTGTAAACAAATACTTCCGGCTTGGGAGATGCGGGCGCCACCGGAATGGCAGTATCTGCGCCGGTCGGGGCACTTTGTTTCGAATCGCTTTTGCAGGCCAACCATACCAGGCTCGCCAGACCGATAAAGAGGAAGAGTTGTTTTCTCATAAGTCGTTGATTTTCAATGAGGCTGTCTAAATTAACCCATATACGCTGCCAGGCGCCAGGGTCAACAAGGCGATCAATAACAGTCCGCAAACAACAGCCAGCCGCACACCGGAAGGCAGGTTGATGTCTCCTTCAGCCGCTTCTTCTTCCCGGGTGAAATACATGGCGATGATGATTTTGAAATAATAATAAATCGAAATCGCCGAGTTGATGACTGCCAGGACGATGAGCCAGGGGTATTTGGCGAAGGCGGCAGTAAAGAGAAAATATTTGCCAAAGAAACCGGCCAGCGGTGGAATGCCGGCCAGCGACAACATGGAAAGTGTCAGAACGGCGGCCAAAAGCGGTTGTTTTTTACTCAGTCCGTTGAAAGCGGCGAAACTCCCGTCGCCGCGTTGTTCGGCTACGGCCATGTAGGCGCCGAACGCGCAAATGGTGGCCAAAGAATAGGTCAGGGCATAGAACAACATGGAGCGGTCGGCACTTTCGGCGCCAATCGCCAACACTGCCAGCAACAGGTATCCGGCATGTGAAATGCTCGAATAAGCCATCATTCGTTTGAAATCCTTTTGAAAGATGGCGGTTACATTGGCTACCGTCATGGTCAGCGCGGCAATAGCGGCTACCGGAGCGCCCCAAAATCCTTCAGCGCCCGGAAATGCCAGGGCAAACAGCCGGTAAAAAGCGGCAAAACCAGCCGTTTTTACCACCGTCGCCATATAGGCCGTCACTAAATTCGGACTACCCTGATACACATCCGGCGCCCAGAAGTGGAAAGGAACGGCGGAAATTTTAAAACTTAAACCAATGACGATCAGCATAATTCCCACTTTCAGCATACCCGGCATGGCGTCGCCATTACCGATGGCCCGACTGATGGCGGCCAGGTCAAAACTGGCGGTGGCGCCGTACACGAGCGTCATGCCGAACAACAGGATGCCGGTGATGAACGAGCCCATCAAAAAGTATTTCAGGGCCGCTTCGTTGCCCGCCGGGTCTTCCCGCCGGCTACCCGCCAACACATACAATGGAATGCTCAGGATTTCGATCCCCAGGAAAAGCATGGTCATGTTGGTGAAGGAAAACATCACCAGCGCGCCACATAAACTGAACAGAATGAGCGCATAATGATCGCCCAGGGTTGAATTCAGGTTGCGAAACCCCCAGCCCGACAATCCGACCAGCAGGGTCGTTGCCAGCACGGCAACCCCGCTGAACGCATGGGCAAAAGGCAGGAACCGGAACATGGCGCCGTACTGACTGCCCCAGCCAAAACCGGGACCAAACAGGTCGTAAGCCGAAGCGCCGAGCGCCAGCAACAAACCCAGCAGGGTAGCGGGCTGCAGCAAGGCGCGATTTTTCAACCCGAGGAACATGACGGCGATGGCCGTGAGAAAGAGTATAAGTAGTGCGGTCATTTTCTCTGAAAGAATTCGATGGTGCTATGGGATGTTATTGAATGGTCACTTTCTTTTTTTCAAATTCAACGACGTCGCCCGGACGAAGTTTTTTGCGCTTTTGGGTTTCAATCTGGCCGTTTACTTTCACTTCGCCTTCCGTGATGCGCAGATTGGCTTCACCGCCGGTTTCAACCAGATTCATGATTTTCAACAGGTTGTTCAAAGGAATAAAATCCTGGTGTTGTATGTGAAAAGTCATGTCTGACATCATTTTCTTGCCTGGTTTTTCTTTTCCTGCATGTAAAAAAAGGGCATCGACACCCCAAATAACAGCATTGTTGTTACGATTTGTACCCACCAGTTCAAGCCGGTAACAAAGAAAAACCGGATACTGGCGGCCAAAAACACTACCAGCGCGAATTTGAACGCTTTTATGGCTGCTATTTTCCACAACATTTCAAGAACATTCTTCTGTTCGTTGATCACAAACTAAACCATATCAACCTTCCTCAAAATTGTACTCCTCCAAGAATCCGGTTTACGCTGGCATCGGTCAGATCAAGTATGGTTTGCGGGAAAAAGCCCAGTACAATGACCAGCGCAGCGATGATACCCAACACCAGAAATTCCCGGTTGTCAACATCCTTGAAATCGGCCGTTTCACGATTGGGCTCACCGAAAACGACCAAACCGTAGGCGCGCAGCATATACACCGCCCCGAAAATAATCGTCAAACCTGCAACAGCCCCCAGCCAGTAGTTGTAGTTCCATACGCCGTTCAACAGCAAGAACTCGCCCGGAAAACCATTCGTCAAAGGCACGGCTACCGAACCCAGTACGATAATCATGAACAAAGTGGCAAACCTGGGCGCCGACTTCGCAATACCGCCCATATCGGCCAGCATGCGCGTGCCGAGTCGGCGTTCCAGCAGATCCACTACAAAAAACAAACCCACCACATTGATCCCGTGGTTGAGCATTTGAAGGATGCTGCCTTGCAATCCTGCTTTGTTCCAGGCAAATACCCCGGCGGCTATCAACCCGACGTGTGCGATGGAAGAATAGGCGACCAGGCGCTTGATATCTGACTGTTTGACGGCGATGATACTGGCGTAAACTATACCGATCACTGCCAGCGTAATGAAAATCGGATCCACTGTGTGCATGGCTTCCGGTGCGAGCGGTACCATCCAGCGAATAGCGCCGTAAACACCCATTTTAAGCATGATACCCGACAGCAACATCGTTCCACCGGTCGGAGAAACCACATAGGTGTCAGGTTGCCAGGTATGGAAAGGGAACACCGGCATTTTCACAGCAAAAGCCAGGAAAAAACCTACCAGCACCCAGTGTGCACTGTTGTGGGTGAGCACAACGTTCATCAGGTCGGCCCAGGCAAAAGAATGCCGGCCGTTGACATCGGTTTGCAGGTACACCCATAGCAACGCCACCAGCATGAACAACGATCCGACGAAAGTATAAATGAAAAA
>JANRLZ010000010.1:0-8511 GCA_033762055.1 Saprospiraceae bacterium | reverse complement strand
GGATTACCCTCATCCGAGCGAAGCGAGGAATAGCCAATCGGATCAATCGAAAAATCGAACCAATCGAATCAATCATCTTAGTCCGGCATTGATTTTTTCCAGGGTTTCCGTACCGGGACAAAGTACGTCCTTACCCAGGGTATTAAGTGGGGTGGCGGTGGTATTGAGCAGTCCGTGCAGGTCGGTGGTATTCGGATCAATATAAATCAGCCCGGTCAGGATTTCCCCGCTTGCCTTGGATTCATAGAGTTTGTTGACTGCCGAATGCCGGTCGCGCGGATTGAAATCGGGCGCCAGTTTGTTAAGGTAAATGGTGGAGCCATCGTGCAATTGCACGGCTACGGTATCACCTTCATTGTATTCAGTCGTAATTTCCTCCATGATGGGCACAAAATCAACCGCTGCCGTGGCTTCGATGTGCTCGCGCGTGTAATCGTATGATTTGGTAGAACCGACGTTGTTGTTGAATGTCACACAGGGCGACACCACGTCAATCAGCGCAAAACCCGGGTGCGACATACCTGCTTTGATGAGTGGAATCAATTGTTCCTTGTCGCCCGAAAAACTGCGGGCGATAAAAGTCGCGCCCAGTTCGAGTGCCAGGCCAATCATGTCAATGGCGTTGTACATGTTGGCTGCGCCGCTTTTATTGATCGAACCTACATCGGCAGTGGCTGAATCCTGGCCTTTGGTGAGACCATAGCAGCCGTTGTTCATGATGATGTAGGTGATATTGAGATTACGGCGAATGGCATGCACAAATTGTCCCATACCAATAGACGCCGAATCGCCGTCGCCGGATACGCCAATGTACATCAGGTCGCGGTTGGCGAGATAGGCGCCGGTAGCCACTGAGGGCATGCGCCCGTGTACCGAGTTGAAACCGTGCGAATTGGCCAGGAAATAGGTCGGTGTCTTTGAGGAGCAACCGATGCCCGACAATTTGGCCACGCGGTGCGGCTCGATAGCCATTTCAAAACAGGCCTGTATGATGGCCCCGCTCACCGAATCGTGCCCGCATCCCGCGCAGAGCGTGGACAAGGCGCCTTCATAAAATTTCTTGGTATAACCGAGCGCGTTTTTCGGCGAATCCGGGTGGCGAAAAGTGGGACGAACGAATGTCATGGTGTGTGAATGAGTGTTTATTGGGTTAATGGGGGGATGAGGGGTGGGGGAGTCATTATTCAGGATTATGAGACTTCAATATCATCCTTTTGAGTAGATCATGGTCCTTTTCTTTTCTTATTT
Source organism: Saprospiraceae bacterium (assembly GCA_033762055.1). Classification (GTDB taxonomy): domain Bacteria; phylum Bacteroidota; class Bacteroidia; order Chitinophagales; family Saprospiraceae; genus M3007. The sequence goes on along the minus strand of JANRLZ010000010.1, from coordinate 7,263 downwards.
CAGGATCAATATCTTGGATAAATTCAAGACCTTCAAGGAAATCTCCACCTCTTCTGTTAAGTCTTGGCTCGAAAGATTCAATCAGTATAGATTCGATTGCAACAATCAAATCTTCAATTGTAATTGATCGGTCATTGGGAATATCGGCTAAAGTTCAATCTTGGTTCACTTACTTAAAGCCGAACCATGAGAATCTATCCCATCGCCCTTCAAACCTTGTTTTTGTATAATGATCATAAAGTCGCTGACCAAGAGTCGTATCGGTGGTGCGACCGACATAGACAATCTCCTTGGCATCGTATAACAAATAGATGCCAGTTTGCTTAGAAAAATCAACCGATGTAACACCTTTTGATCTACCCTGAATACCTAGAATTTTGGGGTTGTTTTTCCAACGCACATTCTCTTTTTTCCAATAGATACCATATGCTTTAACCAAACTCTTCTTGACAGGTATATCTACATTTTTTTCAATCTCTTTTTGTTCTTCAATTTCCTCTTCCTTAGTTGCCTCTTGTAAAATAGAGGGAATCATTACACCTTTTCTCAGTGTGTACTCTCCAGGATTAACCCTAATGAAAGCAGAATCCTCGCCATTCTTTTTTATGTCAATTGATAGTATACTCAATACCGTTCCTTCAGGTGTTGCCACTCCTTTTTGGCGATATTCTTTTTCAAAAATTTTCTGTACGATTTCATCGTAGCGAAGCGGCTTACCTTCTTCAGAAAGTACTTTTTTTATCGCATTCGACCAAGTTAGTTTCATTTTAAAAAATGTTATAGTACTGCAGATTTATTGTGATGACGAATTCAACTACAAATTCCTCCAATCCATCCGCCATATCCGCCAAATTATGCCCCAAATCCTCATAACATTTTCCCTGATTCGCTGAATTTCTGCGATTGTTTGCTGAATAAGGATGTAAACTCTGCGAATTTACAGGAAAATTCACCGGATTCACGCTGAATACTCCCGGACAAACGCTCAAATTTACCGAATTCACCACCTTGTTCGTCGTTTTTTGTCTCCAATTCGCGGGACATTGTCCGAAAACCTTTAGACATGCCTCCTTATTTTTCAGACAAATACCATTATTCATCAAGCCTTGAATGTTAATTCAGGGGACATTGGTGATGATACCTTAATCCTCTCTCTGTATTCAGGCATTTATCCCCATTGTGCGCATAATTCCGACATAAGTATCAAGAATTTACCCGGTCAATTTGAGGATATTAACCCTGTTTCACCAGTCTTTTCTGCAAATCTTCCAATGATACGCCCTTGGTTTCGGGCATCATGCGCCAGACATACAGCAGCTGAAAAACCATCATCAGCGCAAAAAAAGCAAATATCGGGCCGCCGCCATAACGCGTGGCGAAGTACGGAAAAATATTGGCAATCAGTGCCGCAAAAACCCAGTGCGTCAGACTGCCCAGCGCCATGCCCGATGCGCGTACACTGTTAGGGAATATTTCGGAGATAAACACCCAGATCACGGCACCCTGACCGATGGCGTGACTGGCGATAAATGCAAAGAGGTACACCGGAACCAGGGTGTAGGATTCGGTGTAAAATGATCCGGCAATCAATGCCAGCGAAGCGATATAACCCAATGAACCGATATACATCAGCGCCCGGCGCCCGTACCGATCAATCAACCACCATCCGGCAATGGTAAAAATCATGTTTACAACGCCAATGCCTGCGGTCGAAAGCAGGGCACTTTCCTTGCCCGCGCCGGTCATTTCAAAAATGCGCGGCGCAAAGTATATCACCGCATTGATGCCCGACAACTGGTTGAAAAAAGCAAATAAAAAGGCTAAAAGGATCGGGAAACTGAATTTTCCGGAGAAAAAAGACGTGCTGCTGCCGCTTGTCTCACCTGCTGCAGAAGCACGGATGGCCTGTACTTCGGCATCTACTTCCGCTTCTGTGCCTGTGATGGCCAGGACTTTCCGGGCCGCCGCTTCGTCGCCCCGGCGAAGTAGCAGCCAGCGCGGCGTTTCCGGGGTGAGCAACATCATGAGCGAAAAAGCCAGCGAGGGCAAAGCAACTACGCCCAACATCCATCGCCAGTCGTCGGCGCCGCCAAAACCTTCCAGCAGGTAGTTGGATACGTAGGCAATCAGGATACCCAGTACGATATTTGCCTGAAAAGAAATGACCATTCGACCCCGGTATAGCGGCGGGGCAATCTCGGAAATATACACCGGCGCTACTACCGATGATGCGCCAATACTCAGTCCGCCGATGAAACGCATGAGCATAAACGTGTTCACGTCCTGTGCCAGCGCCGCCCCCAGGGCTGAAATGAAAAACAATAGGCCAATCCAGAGTAAAGTAGGCTTACGCCCCCATTTATCCGCCGGTATGCCGCCGAATGCGGCGCCGAACACGGTTCCATACAGGGCCATCGCCACCGCCAGTCCGTGCTGCCAACTGTCGAGGTTCCACAAAGTTTGAATGTCCTGTTCCGCCCCGGAAATTACCGCAGTATCCAATCCGAAGAGGAAACCGCCCAGACCTACGGTGATTGACCAGAGAATCAACTTGTTATTCATACTCTTTCGTTTTGTTTTATTGTTTTTTCATGCGACAGGCGGGTTTGTTGGACAGGATTACAGGATGAACAGGTTTTCAAATGTTACGCTTGAGCGAAGTGGAGAATTCATAAAAATTCGAAAATAAAACCTGTTTATCCTGAAAATCCTGTCCAACAAACATAAAACCTGTCGTCACCAAATGGATTTGAGCGGGTAGATGGTCGCTTTTTGGAGCTGTGCCGGGCCATTCCGACTGTAGAGTTGGTATTGGGTATAATCTTCGTTGGGAAAAAACAGCTCTGTGATGGCGATGCGGCCTTTTTCGGCAAAAATCTCCACGGAAGAGGCATCGGCCAGGATATGTAGTTGCAGGTTTTTACCGGTTTTGAGCGGGGCATTGTGGCGTGCCGGAAACTTTGAAGAAAAAGCAGTTTTGCCTGATTGGGTACGGTCAACAAACAAAACCTGTTGCTCACGGTCGTAGCCGATCACCACCTGTTCGCCAAGTCGGTTGCGTAAAATGAGTCCGAACTCCTTTGCCCGCGTTGCATTCAGGTCAAACTCCAGGATAAACTCTTGCTGCACACCGGATGTGGGAAGCAGCAAGGCGCCATCAATAGACTGACTTTCAATCATGCGGGGGCTTTTTCGCAGGGCTTTTAGTTCGGTAACAGGTTCCTGAAACAGTCGGAGTCCCTCGTTGGTGCTTCCCAATCGCAAAATACGAGGCACGGTAAAGGCGCTGCGCCAGCGTTCGGTAGGTACGGTTTGCGCATAATCGTCCCAGTTTGACATCCAGCCAATGAAAATACGGCGTTTGCCCGGGGCATTGAACCAGGTAACCCCTGCATAATTATCGGCCCCATAATCGAGCCAAAGTACGGTTTCGGGCGGGTTATCGTTTTTGAACCTTTTTCCGTCAAAACTGCCGATAAAATACTGTGTCCCGGAGCCACCGGCAACGGCTCCGCGGCCAATGTTCTGGATCAACACCCATTTTTCCTTGCCATCAGGAGTTTTCAGTGGAAACAGATCCGGGCATTCCCAAACACCGCCATGAGCCCCCTCTTTTTCACCAAAATCACTGGTTTTTTGCCAGCTTTTAAGATCAGGAGAGATGAATATTTCCAGATGTTGCCCTACGGCTAAAGGCATCACCCAATGTTTACTTTGATCATGCCAGAACACTTTAGGGTCGCGGAAATCCACGTCGCCTTTGTTGGGCAACACCGGATTGCCGGCATATTTACTCCAGGTTCTGCCGCGGTCAAGGCTGTAGGCTATGCCCTGCGACTCACGATCGAGGTGCCCGGCGCGCTCCCATTCCAGGTTGTGGTAGGTAAATATAGCCACCAGCGGTTTTTCCGGGTGGCCAGGCGGTGCAAAACCGCTGGTATTCTGTTCATCCACCACCACACTCCCGGAAAAAATGCATCCCAATGAATCAGGAAAAAGGGCAACCGGTAAGTGTTCCCAATGCACCAGGTTTTTACTCACCGCATGCCCCCAATGCATAGGTCCCCATACGGTACTATCGGGGTAATATTGGTAAAATAGGTGGTATTCACCGGCATAATACACCAGACCGTTTGGGTCGTTCATCCAGGCTCTTTCCGGCGAAAAATGAAATTGCGGCCGATGTTGCTCCTTGTAATTCCCTTTTCGCCCCGGCAAAGCCGTTTGTTCCTGTCCCCTAACCGGGTGCAGAGAAACGACCGCCAGCATCAAGATAGCAAAAAAACGCATGGAATGATTGGTTCGATTTTTCGATTGATTCGATTGACTCGATTTTTCGATTGATTCGATTTTTCGAATGTTGGTTAAACAAATCCCTTTCGAGCGAAGCGAGGAAAAATCAATCGAACCAATCGGTTCATTCGCTCACTTCTGAATCGGTTGGTTCGCCGGGTTTGTGTTCGATGAATGCCGGGTTGAGTTTCCCCATCAGGTTTTTGAAGATTTTTTGGCGAATCAGGTCTGCCGTAATCGGATAACCATCGTAGTTGAGCACAGAAACCAGTTTTTGTGGATCAACACTTAGTTCATTGACCAGCAAAGACTTGAATTGTGCGTCGCGGTTTTGTTCCACGACAAAAATGCGCTCATGCTCAGCGATAAACTTTTGTACATCGGCATGAAAAGGGAAGGCTTTTACGCGCATGACGTCGAGGGCAATGCCCTGTTCATCCAGCATATCTTTTGCCTCCATTGCAGCATAGGTTGTCGTACCGAAAAACAACATCCCGAAGGCATTCTGTTTCTCCTGCTGATAAAATTCCGGCGCAGGGACGTGCTGTTTGGCGGTTTCCCATTTCTTTACCAAACGATCCATGTTCCGTACGTACGCTGCACCTTCTTCGGTGTACACGGCATATTCATCGCGAGAGGTGCCGCGGGTAAAAAAAGACCCTTTGGTAGGGTGTGTGCCCGGAATGGTACGGTACGTGATGCCGTCGCCGTCCACGTCCAGATAACGCCCGAATTTTTCAGCCATATTTTCCAGGTCTTCGGCGCTCAGCACCTTGCCGCGATCGTAGGGCTGCGACTCATCCCAGCGAAGCGGAGGAGACATATTTTCATTCATGCCCAGATCAAGGTCGGTCATCACCATGACCGGGGTTTGCAAGCGTTCGGCCAGATTGAAGGCATCGCCCATCATGGAAAAACACTCCGCCGGGGTGCTGGGAAACAACAGTACCTGCTTGGTATCGCCGTGCGAGGCATAGGCGGCGATCAGCAGGTCGGACTGCTGGGTGCGCGTGGGCATGCCCGTGCTGGGGCCGCCGCGTTGTACATCCACCAATACGGTCGGAATCTCGGCGAAATAAGCCAGTCCCAAAAACTCGCTCATCAGCGAAACGCCCGGTCCGCTGGTAGCGGTAAACGAACGGGCGCCGTTCCAGTTGGCGCCAATGACCACGCCGATAGCAGCCAGTTCGTCTTCGGCTTGCACAATGGCGTAATTATTTTTTCCCGTCACGGGGTCCACGCGCAGTTTTTTGGCGTATTTGCCAAAGGCATCCGCCAGCGAAGTGGAAGGCGTGATCGGATACCAGGCCAGTACCGTGGCTCCGGCATACACGGCGCCCAGCCCGCAGGCAGAATTGCCGTCCATCATGATCCAGTCGCCCACCTTGTCGCGGCGTTGCACGCGAATGGGGAGCGGACATTGGAAATGACGGAAAGCGTATTCCCGACCCATGTCCATGGCATCGTAATTGGCCGCCACGAGTTTTTCCTTGCCTTTGAATTTTTCTTGAATAATCTGTTGCAACACCGGCAATTCGATGTCGAGCAGCGCCGACAAGGCGCCTACGTACACCATGTTTTTCAACAATTGTCGTTGTCGCGGGTCGGCGAATTTGTCCATGCACATTTGCATCATCGGGATGCCGAGGTAATGGATGTCGTCGCGCAGCAATTCCTTGTGCAGCTCCTTGGTGCTGTCGTAAATGAAATACCCGCCCGGTTTTACGTTAGCGATATCCTTCGACATGGACTGCGGATTAACGCTTACCATCAGATCAATACCTTCCCGTCGGCCGAGGTAACCTTTTTCGCTGACGCGCACCTCATACCAGGTGGGCAGGCCCTGGATATTGGAAGGAAAAATGTTTTTGGGCGAAACCGGGATGCCCATTCGGAAGATGGCCTTGGCGAACATATCGTTCGCGCTGGCCGAGCCGGTGCCGTTTACGTTGGCAAATCGAATGACGAAATCGTTGAGCACGGTGGATGGAGGCGAATAACCGCTTTGATGGGTTGAAAGTTGAAAGGCGCTTTAATGTGAATTATGCGGGTTCCGATGGAGTATTTGTGTTGTTGATTATTAATCCGGTACGTTTTATTTCTTCCACAAATGGATCATTTTCATCCCAAATAGACAATGGAAAGGTATGGGCTTCAATAGTCATATACTTAGGCAGGATATGGACTCGTCGAAACCGTTCTTTATCAATTACGGTGAGGCCGATAAAGTCTTTGGCAAATAGTGCCAAATCAATATCAGACCACTCATTTTGCTGATTTTTTGCAAATGAGCCAAATAGTACGGCTTTTTCCACATTTATTCCTATCATCTGCAGCTCTTTTAAATAGGCGTTTGCGATGTTTAGCGCAATTGTTTGAGTAACCATTCTCGTATTTTTTCAATTTTAGCCAAAAGTTCTTCCGTGTAAGTGCGGTCACAGATTTTGAATATCATAAACTGATAATCAGGGTAGCGACCTTCTAATTGGAAGTCATTCATTTTGTCCAGGAACAATAATTCTTCTGTAGAAAAAGTGAGCATTGTAAGAGTACTCAATCTGACTAAATTGTGGGTCCTGGGAGGGTGATTACTGACGTTGTCCTGAACAAAGTGTGCTTTTAAGAGTTTTTCCAAAACCAAGTGAGCAAAATAAAGTGTATGAGGATAATTGCCTCCCTCAAAAAGTTTAAGGACAACTATCCAATCTTGGTCAGCCGTTTTTTTCCAGTAATCAATGTAATCTTGTTTTGTCATAATCTGCCTTTCTGAAAAAGCGACTGTTTTTCAAAACTACCTCTTCCTCACATCTCCTTTCCCGGCGCATCATTCCACCACTCTTCGCCGTCCCAGAAGTTGTCCCAGCCCAGATGCCGGTATTTTTCATTGATCTGTATGTCGCGCTCGCCGTAGGAGAATTCCTCCAGGATGTCGTTGGCAAAACGAAACAAATCGCGCGACCAGATAACAGG
>JANRLZ010000009.1:0-8330 GCA_033762055.1 Saprospiraceae bacterium | reverse complement strand
CAATGATCTGGTCGCCGGACAGATTCTCTCCCCAACCGTTGCACCGATACTCATTTGTGATACTGCGTTGGTGACTATTATCGCACGGGTACAAAACGATGGCCCGAATACGGCCACCAATTCAACCATTTCTTATTCGCTCAACGATGGCGCCATTGTTACCGAAAACCTCCCGGTACTGGTGCAAGGACAAAGTTATACGCACACCTTTCTGACCGAGGCGTCGCTCAATTTTAACGGCATTGCCCGCCTGAAAGTCTGGGTAACCATGCCCGGCGATATCTCCAATTTCAACGACACCCTGCGGGCCGATATTCCGGTTGCTACGCTGCCAATTAATCAAAATTTTGTTGAACAATTTGAAGGGCTGGACGGAGTGCCGCCAAACGGCTGGTCGGTTGAAAACCCGGACAACAGTATCGGCTGGCTACTTTCTCAAAACGGGGCAGTGGTTGGCCCTGACGGCAATTACAGCGCTGCTTGGTTTATTGATATGTTTGCTTATGCAGATCAGGGGGAGTTGGACTACATTTATCTGCCGCCACTTGACCTGTCGAATGCCGTAAACCCCGGCCTTGAATTTGATCTTTCCCACGTACAATACAGCCCGTCTTTTGTTGACGGGATGCGCGTAGAGGTGTTTTCCAGTTGTGATTTGAACGAAACTCCCGAAGTCGTTTGGGAAAAATTCGACCCTGCTTTGGCAACCGATGAACCGCTGAGCGTCTTTTTTACGCCTACAGATTCCAGTCAGTGGCGGACGGAAAAAATTGATTTGAATGCGTATGTCGGACAAACCATTGTGGTGCGTTTTGTTTCCGTGAATGGATATAGCAATACGCTGTATATTGACAACATCAGCCTGACAGAATATGAGGCGCCTTTGCCGCCGGTGGCCCAGTTTATTGCGCCGGATACGATTTGCCGACTCATTGATACGGTCACCTATGTTGCGGCCTTTTCACCCGACGGTTCCGCTTATCAGTGGTCGTTCGGCACGGGGGCGCAGCCGGGTTCTACGGCAAGCGATCAGGGGCCGCACGAGCGTTGGTACATTTCTGCCGGAAATAAAACGGTGCGCCTGATTGTAAACAATGCAGTAGGCGCTGATACAATGACACGGACACTCACGGTTCGCAATATAACAAGTGCCAATTTTAACTTGGTTGCCGACGGGCTGACCGTAACTTTTGTTAATGCCAGCGCCAACGCTGATGGTTATTTGTGGGATTTTGGCGATGGATTTACCAGCACGGAACCCAACCCGGTCCATACTTACGCTGCCCCGGGCAATTATGTGGTGACCCTGACGGCGCTGAACACCTGTAGTTCCGATGTGGAAACCAGAACAGTTGGTCTGTCAAGTGTGAACGAACTGGCGACGTACATTGGAGTGCGTATTTTGCCCAATCCGAATGCAGGCGATTTTGCGGTGGAAATGGACAGCCGGATCAGCGGTGATGTTCAGTTCGAATTATACGATGCGACCGGTCGCTTGGTTGCCAACCGCGAAATGAGGGTAGGGCAGGGCATGTACTTTCAACGTTTTGAAAACCTGCAACTGCCCAAAGGTATCTACCAGCTTTCCGTACGTGCCGGAGGGAAAAAGGGCGCGTTTAATATTGTGGTGCAATAAAAACGTGTGATTTTGTAAACTGCAGCGATTTACAGGGTTTAATCATCCGTAGCATGTAGGTGTGCAGTGGTCAAAATTTCGTTGTATAGACCGCGCCGCCCAACTTCGTCGGCTCCTCTTGCAGAACATTTATGCAGGAGGGGCCGACGCTTTTTATTCCTGGTACTGTTTTCAGCAATAAATCCAAACAGTAATCCAGCGAATGCGCTCTACCTTTGCAGTCCCAAACCCTTCTATCGTATCATGTTGACTAACCTTTCCGATCGTACCTTGCTGATTACAGGGGCTATACTCTGTATCGTCGCTGCCTGGTGTACGATAGGGTATCACCATCCCGACGAACATTTTCAAATATGGGAATTTGCCCATCACAAACTGGGGCATATTCCTGCTTCTGAATTGCCCTGGGAGTTTCCGGAAAGAATGCGCCCCGGTTTGCAGCCTTTTATGGCATTCAGCCTGGTAAAAACAGCGCGTTTTTTGGGGATAGACAACCCCTTTGTATATGTTTTTCTGATGCGTTTGTTGTGTGCCGCTGCCGCAATGCTGGTATATTGGAAATGGAGCGACTGGCTGGCTGATGAACTCAACGATGTGCGTGCAGCGCGCTGGATGCGTATTGGCTGGCTGTTTTTCTGGTTGATGCCTTATTTGAATGTGCGTTTTTCCTCGGAAAATACCGCAGCCATTTCTTTTTTTGGCGGATTGCTTTTGTTGATGCAGGGAATCAAGGCGAGGCAATCGCGTTTCGACTGGAAACTGGTGGCAGCAGGCGGATTGCTGGGATTGTCTTTTTTCTTTCGTTATCAGATGGCCTTTGCTTTTGTCGGACTCGGCGCCTGGTTGCTTTTTCGGCAACGCCTTGGCCTGCCGGGCTGGCTGGCGCTGATTACGGGGGGAGTGTTGTCGTTTGGGCTGGGGTTGGCTACCGATTACTGGTTGTACGACGAGTGGGTATTCGCGCCTTACAACTATTTCTTTTCCAACATCATGGAAGGTAAAGCCGCTACATTTGGTGTAGAGCCGTTTTGGTGGTACCTGACTGAAACGCCGATTGCCATTCTTCCGCCCTTGAGTTTTGTGCTGATAGCTTTTTTTCTGTTGGGTATCTGGAAAAAACCGCAGCATGTTTTCAGCTGGTGCATTGTTCCGTTTTTGCTGGCACATTCGGTCGTAGCGCATAAGGAAATTCGCTTTTTGTTTCCAATGGTGCTGCCGTTTTTCTTCTTTACAACAGCAGGCTGGCAATATGTACGGGAAAGGTATACCATCAAATCATGGATGATAAAAGCCTTTACGGTGTGCCTCTGGATCAATGGTATTGCCTTGGTGGCCCGTATTTTGATCCCGGCAAAGGAAATGGCGGCGTACAGCAAATTTCTCTGGGATTGGGAAACGGCGCATCCGAATTCCACCATTCATTTTGTGAAAAAAGAACCGCGCAAGAGTTACCCGCTTAATATGCCATTTTATGAACATCCGCGGCAAAAACAACGCTCCTGGTACACCGATACCCGTTTCCCCAACGACACCAGCGCCCTGAAAACGGGCGATTTGATGCTGTTTACCGAAGTGTTGGCACCGGCGCCTGCGTCGCCTCCGGGTTTCAGAATGACCCGTGTTTTCGCGTATTATCCGGACTGGATCTTGTTTTTTAACATCAATAACTGGCAAAGCCGTACACGCATCTGGTCTATATACCGACTGGAGGCATTGCCCAAATAGGGGTGACAGGCGCCTGTCTCAATCAGTTGTCATAATTCAACAAAGGCGCCAGCCAACGTTCGGCTTCGGAGATACTCATGCCTTTGCGTCGCGCATAGTCGGTCACCTGATCTTTGCCAATTTGTCCAAGGCCAAAATATTTTGCCTCCGGGTGGCTGAAATACCAGCCGGAAACCGATGCTGCCGGGTACATGGCACAACTTTCGGTCAGCTGAATGCCCGCATTTACCTCGGGTTGGAGCAGTTGCCAAAGGCTGCGTTTTTCGGTGTGTTCCGGACATGCCGGATAGCCCGGCGCCGGACGGATGCCGATGTAATTTTCCTCGATCAATGCGGAATTATCCAGGTTTTCATCTGCTGCGTATCCCCAAAATTCCTTTCGTACACGCTCGTGCATGTGCTCGGCGAATGCTTCTGCAAGGCGGTCGGCGAGGGCTTTGATTAAAATGGCGGAATAATCGTCGTGCGCCTTTTCAAACTTTTCTACCCATTTTTCAATCCCGATGCCGGCGGTTACGGCAAAACTGCCCAGGAAATCGCCTTCCTGAGGAGAAATAAAATCAGCCAGACACCAATTGGGCTGATCGGCCGCCTTCAATTGCTGCTGACGCAGGTGGTGAAGCACAATGCGTAGTTTGCCATCCTCCTCATACAATTCAATATCGTCGTCATGAACGCTTTTTGCCGGGAAAATGCCGATAACAGCACGCGCTTCCAGCCATTTTTCCGCTATCAGGCGACGTAGCATCGTGCGCGCATCATCGTAAAGTTTGCGGGCTTCCCTGCCAACTATGGGGTCTTCCAGAATAGCAGGAAATTTTCCGGCCAATTGCCAGCTTTGAAAGAAGGGTGTCCAGTCAATATATTTTTCCAGGGTTTCAAGCGGATATTGATCGAATACTTTGACGCCGGTAAAGTTGGGTCGGGGAGGCATGTATGCCGACCAGTCGAGCCGCAGCTTATTGGCCCGGGCCTTTTCGAGGGAAAGGTACTGCTTCGAGGATTGCCGATTGGCGCGCTGTTCGCGGATTTGAGCGTATTCCGACCTGGTTTTTTCTGTAAATAGTTGGTTTTCTGCTTTGTTTTTGGTGAGCAACGCGCTTACAACAGCGACCGAACGGCTGGCATCAAGCACGTGAACCACCGGCGCCAGTTGAAACTGGGGTTCGATTTTTACAGCAGTATGCGTTTTAGAAGTGGTGGCGCCGCCGATCAACAGCGGGATTTGAAAACCCTGGCGTTGCATCTCCTTTGCCACGTGTACCATTTCATCCAGCGAAGGTGTAATCAGTCCGCTCAATCCGATTATGTCCACTTGTTCAGCCACGGCCGTTTTGAGAATTTTATCGGCCGGCACCATGACGCCGAGGTCAATAATGTCGTAATTGTTGCAGCCCAGCACGACACCGACGATGTTTTTCCCGATGTCATGTACATCGCCTTTTACCGTAGCCATCAGCACTTTTCCTTTTGACACAACCGCCCCGCCTTTGGCCGCTTCGATAAACGGCTGCAGATAGGCAACGGCTTTTTTCATCACCCGGGCGGATTTTACCACCTGCGGCAAAAACATTTTCCCCGAACCAAACAAGTCTCCCACGACATTCATGCCGTCCATCAGCGGGCCTTCAATTACCTCCAGCGGTGTGGCGTATTGTTGGCGGGCCTCTTCGGTATCCCGTTCAATGTATTTGTCTATGCCCCGCACCAGTGCGATTTCGATGCGTTTTTTCACGGGTTCATTGCGCCAGGAGAGGTCTTCTTCGATGCTTTTGCCGGCGCTTTGCCGATAGGATTCTGCCAGTTGCACCAGGGCTTCCGTTGCTTCGGGCGTACGGTTAAAAAGCACATCCTCAATACATTGTAACAATTCTTTCGGAATGTTTTCATATACTTCAAGCATGCCGGCATTGACGATGCCCATGTCCATGCCGGCCCGGGTGGCGTGATACAAAAACGCCGAATGCATGGCTTCCCGCACACGGTTGTTGCCTCGGAAGGAGAAGGATAGATTACTCACTCCGCCGGATATTTTAGCACCGGGACAAGTCGCTTTGATGATGCGCGTGGCCTCGATGAAATTGATGGCGTAGGCGTTGTGTTCCTCTATCCCGGTAGCGACGGCAAAAATATTGGGGTCAAAGATGATATCAGTTGGCTCATAACCTACCTGTTCGGTCAAAATGCGGTATGCGCGTTGGCAAATTTCCACTTTCCGGTCAATGGTGTCGGCCTGTCCCTGCTCATCAAAAGCCATGACAACTACGGCAGCGCCAAATCGCCGGCAGATACGTGCCTGACGGATAAATTCGGCTTCGCCTTCTTTCATGGAAATTGAGTTGACGATACTTTTTCCTTGCAGGCATTTCAACCCTGCCTCGATGACCGAGAACCTGGACGAATCCACCATGACCGGCAACCTGGCAATATCAGGCTCGGCAGCCATCAGGTTGAGGAAACGCACCATTGCGGCCTCTGAGTCGAGCAAGCCTTCGTCCATGTTGACGTCTATGATCTGCGCGCCGCCTTCCACCTGTTGACGTGCCACGGAGAGCGCCTCGGTAAAGTTTCCTTCTTTGATTAATTGTGCAAACCGCGCCGAACCGGTCACGTTGGTTCGTTCGCCAATATTTACAAAATTGGTGTCTTCCCGGAGCGTCAAAGGCTCCAAACCAGCATATTGCGCATAGTTTGTCGCCCTTTTTACCGGTTGGCGAGGCGGATATTTGGCTACGTGTGCAGCTATATGCCGGATGTGTTCGGGGGTGGTGCCACAACAGCCGCCCACGATATTTACAAAGCCGGAACGGGCAAAGTCTTCGATAAACCCGCACATTTCGTGCGCGGTCTGGTCGTACTCGCCGAATTCGTTCGGCAGTCCTGCATTCGGGTAACTGGAAACGTAACAGTCGGCCACTGCTGCCAGCGCTTCGAGGTGCGGGCGCATTTCCTCGGCGCCCAGTGCACAATTGAGCCCCACGGCAAAGGGGCGGGCGTGTTTGACCGACACCCAGAATGCCTCCACGGTTTGTCCGCTCAGCGTGCGCCCCGATGCGTCGGTGATCGTGCCCGATATGATGAGCGGGAGCCGGATCCCTTTTTCTTCAAATACTTCTTCGGCGGCATAAATGGCTGATTTGCAGTTGAGGACGTCGAAAATAGTTTCAATGAGAATAATATCGGCGCCTCCATCCATGAGTCCGCGGATTTGTTCGGCATAAGCGTCTTTTGCCTCATCAAAGGTGAGTGTGCGGAAGCCGGGGTCGTTGACATCAGGGCTAAGACTGAGGGTTTTGTTGAGCGGTCCGAGACTTCCGGCGACAAAACGTGGCTGATTGGCTCTTTCAGGCAGTGCTGCCTGCCACTCTTCTATGGCCCGTCGTGCTATTTGGGCGGCTGCCTTGTTGATATCGTAGCAAACGCCGGCGGGCATGTCGAATTCAGCTTGAGAGATGGCGGTGGCATTGAAGGTGTTGGTTTCGATGATATCGGCACCGGCGTCGAGATAGAGGAGATGGATGTTTTGAATAAGATCAGGCCGGGTGAGGCACAATACGTCGAAGTTGCCTTTGAGATCGCGGTGGTGCGTTTTGAATCGTGTGCCCCGAAAGTCATCTTCCGGTAGTTGGTACGATTGCAAAAAAACGCCCATTGAGCCATCAATGATAAGAATACGCGCTGCGGCGGCGGCGTGGAGCGAGGAAAAAACGTCTTTTGTCACGGGAAAAAATAGCACCTCGGACTTACGGTTCCGGGCAGGGAGCAAAGATAAACGCAGGTTTACACTTCCTGTTCAGTAAGCAATCGTTTGGGCCATGAAATTTAACATGTCGCACTGGTTCTGCGTTGCTTGAACGGGCGGCTTGCTTATCTTTGCCCCCCGCTGGTCTCATAGTTCAACGGATAGAATAGAAGTTTCCTAAACTTTTGATGTGGGTTCGATTCCCGCTGAGACCACTCTTGTTATTGTCAGCCAGTTTCGTTTTTTTAAAAAAACTTGCTTGGCTGGTTATTTTTAACTTACATTTGACCTTGAAAGCAATTTCATTCATTTTTTAAACTGAAGTGCCATGAGCAGCAATAACGGACGCCCGGCTTCCATTGTGGTCTATCGGGAACAGAACGGAAATGTACACTATCGGATCATTACCAGTGATGTTCCAGCCACGGTGGCAATGTTGGAAGCGCAAGGGTATGTCATTGTAGATATTATTGACATTTAACTTCCGCTTTCTGGTTTTAACTCAGCTATAAAACCACTTTTGCCGAAGGCACGGCAAAAGTGGTTTTTTTGTGTTTAATGCTTTCCATGCCTGTTCCGCAGAATTTCTATCTTTGTTGAGTTAACTCAGCGTCTGCTTCCATGTCAAAGCGTGCTCCCAACCATGCAAATAACGAACAATATACCAACAAGGTTTGGCACACGCTCCAGTGCCTGAACCACGAAACTCATCTTCGACTGCTCCGTTTTTTGCGTTCCCCCTATTTTATCGTCAGCAAAACGATGGCCCCGCTCTGCGATGCCCTTTTAAAACACCTCGATCGTGGAGACGCAGGTTTCGATCGCGAACTGGTGTGGCAAAAAGTCTTTCCCGGTGAACCCTACGACGACGTCAATTTTCGTAAATGCTGTTCTGATCTGTTGCGCCTGATTACTGAATTCATGGCGCAGGAAATGATTGCCAACAACCCGGACCGCAGGGCCATTGATACCTTGACTTATGCGGTTGAAAATAAAGTGGAACCGGTGATCCCCGGCGCCTTGCGACAGGCCAGGGCTTTGTTGAGCAACAAACCCTACCGAACATTAAACGATCTATGGAATACCTATTCCTTTGAGTACCAATATTACGCCACCATAAAAGACAAGGTATATTCCCGTACCAACCTGGATGAAATTTCGGCGCAACTGGATCTGGTGTACCTCGTGGAAAAAATGAAATTATACGGCGCCATGCTGAGTCAGCAA
>JANRLZ010000008.1:0-14048 GCA_033762055.1 Saprospiraceae bacterium | reverse complement strand
GGCGCGATGCAAACGGGAAATTGATTTGTTACACCCGAATTTTACCAAAAGGAGTGGCTTATGAAAACAAAATTTCGATCGGACGCGTAGTTAGTTCGCCGTCGGTACGAGGAACCGGCGCCGGAAAAACGCTGATGGAAGAAAGTATCCGGAGGTGCCGCGCCCTTTTTGGCGATGTACCCATCAAAATCGGAGCGCAAACCTACCTGCTGCGTTTTTATGAAAGCCTCGGCTTTCGATCTACCGGCGAAGAATATCTCGAAGACGGCATTCCGCATACCAAAATGATCCTGGAATAACACCCGCGTCTGTCATGCCCGAAACCATCTCCATCATCATCCCTACGCTCAACGAGGCCGCGCAAATCGGGCGACTGCTTGCTTATTTGCAGGAACACGGAGGCGAAGCGGTGCAGGAAATTATTGTGGTGGACGGCAACAGCAGCGACAATACCCGCGCAATTGCCAACAGCGCCGGAGCGCAGGTGCTGGTCTGCCCGGTTTGCAGTCGCGCCGCCCAAATGAACCTCGGCGCCCGGACAGCCCGGGCCGGTATCCTGTATTTTATACATGCCGACACCCTGCCGCCGGCGTCTTTTGCCGCCGATATTCTGGCGGAAATGAATGCCGGACAAGTGATGGGATGTTATCGTTATCAATTTGATTCGCCGCGGCGGATACTGAAATTCAACGCATATTTTGTTCGTTTTCAATGGCTTTGGTGCCAGGGCGGGGATAAAACGTTTTTTATTCGGCGCACTGTTTTTGAGGAATTCGGGGGCTATGACGAGCGCTATGTTGTAATGGAAGAATACGATTTTTTGCGCAAGGCCATGAAGAAATATCCCTTGCGCATCTTACCCAAATACGTGCTGATTTCGGCCCGGAAATATCAAAAAAACAGTTGGCTGCGTGTGCAACTGGCCAATGCAGGCGCTTTTTTCATGTTTCGCAGGGGCGTTGAACCCGGTAAGATCAAACGGTTTTACCAGTCTTTTTTGCGCTTTTAATTCTAAAATCACAACAGATAGTATTCATCATGAAAAAAATTATCGGATTGCTGCTCCTGTGTACGGTCGTCCTGACAGTTTGGTTTACCTGTTCCAACTGCCGCGCCATCAAACGCAATGTCGTGTCGAAACCCGTGACACACGAAATATGGGATGCACTGCTGAAAAAACACGTTGCCGCTGACGGCTTTGTGCATTACAAGGGATTTATTCAGGACAGCGCCGAACTCAACCGCTACCTGCGCGTACTCGAATCGGCCCATCCATCCGAGCAAGGCTGGACGCGCGCCGAGCAGATGGCTTACTGGATCAACGCCTACAACGCCTACACCGTGCAACTGATCGTGCGAAATTATCCGGTAGAAAGCATCAAGGATATTCGACGCGGACTTGCATTTGTCAACTCTGTGTGGGATATCAAATTCATCAAAATTCAAGGATTTACCTACGATTTAAACAACATTGAGCACAATATCCTGCGTCCGGTTTTCAAGGATGCACGCATCCATGCTGCGATCAATTGTGCCTCTTATTCCTGTCCGCGTCTTCGCAACGAAGCCTATACGGCAGAAAATCTCGAAAAACAACTGGATGATGGCATGCGCGGGTTTGTCAACGATCCCTTGCGGAACCAGCTATCAGGAGAAAAAGCGCGGGTTTCCGAGATTTTCAAATGGTTTCGCAGCGACTTTGAACGCGATGCGGGGTCTTTACGCGCCTATTTGAATCGGTACGCGGCAACACCGTTGCGTGAAACGACCGATATTTCATTTCTCGATTATCAGTGGAGTCTCAACGAAGCGAAGTAATCAAACAGCCGCTAAAACCTGTGCATTATTCGAATCCTTGCGTACATTTGCCCTCCATTTTCACAAAAACAACCAGCCAAACGCACACATGGGCAAAGGAGATTTCAAGACCAAGCGCGGCAAAATCCGCCGCGGTTCGAACGGCAACAGCCGCCCCAGCATCCGCAAACAACGCGCTGCCACCAAAAAAGCGACCGCCTGAATGCATAAAACTTGCTCGCCAATCTTTGACGAGCAAGTTTTTTTTGTGAACAAGCACCGGTCTGATTACTTTCGGATCATTAGACTTTCTCGATTATGAAACAAACGCTTTTTCTCGCGCTGCTGCTTTGCGGCTGGAGCGCGACCCTTCAGGCACAAAGCATCACGGGCGCCTGGAAAACCATTGACGACGAAACCGGCGAGGCAAAAAGCCATGTTGAACTGTTCGTTGGAGGTGATGGCAAGTTGTATGGCAAAGTAACCAAACTGCTCAAGTCATCGCCCGATCGTTTGTGCGATAAATGTCCGGGCGAACGCAAAAACCAGCCTATACTGGGCATGATTGTGTTGGTGAATATGAAAGAAAAATCGGGCCATTGGCAATCAGGCAGCATTCTCGATCCTGAAAAAGGCAAATGGTACGACTGCAAACTCTGGCTCAAAGACGGCGACCCGAACACGCTGGTAGTGCGCGGCTATTTGGGGCCGTTTTATCGCACCCAGTACTGGTATCGGGTCTGAATTGATTTTTTTCCGGAAATTTTTCCGCCTTGCCTTGCGCACTCCAAAAAGAGGTGCTAATTTTGCCCCGCTTTTTGAAGCATTGGGTCGTGGTGTAATGGTAACACAGCAGATTTTGGTTCTGTTTTTCAGGGTTCGAGTCCTTGCGACCCAACTTTTTTAACAATCGGCGCTCCGTGGTACGGGGCGCCGATTTTGTTTTTCGGCCATTCCAGGGAGAAGTCCCCCGCCTGAATCAACATTTTTTGTCGGCCCGGGCTGTATACAACGAATAAAAAACAGCCACACCGGGAGGTCATTTTTTTGAAAAAATGGAACTGTCAGGATGCTGGTCGGGCCTGCTTTTTTATTGCAAAAATTCGCTGTTCAACTTTTTGAAGTGTTAAAATTTTAACACTCATTTTCCCTTCGCAGCCACTCAAATCAGGGCAAAAAGGCCTTCGAGGGGCTTTTTAGGCGACAATACCCTGCCTTTTGATTCCAAATTTCATTTTGTATTAACCGTAAAAATTCTCGTATTTTTAACAAAAAAAGCCACGCCCGGAAGGTTTTCAAAACATGATTTTGAAGACCGGAAAAGTCACGTCTGCCAACCCGGTCGGCCCCGTCGCTTGCTTTGCCAACGATTATTTGCAAAACTTTAACCTCAAAATCTTAACGCTTTTTAACTTTCTCTTAACTGCCTTATATACTTTTGCATCGCCTTAGCCAAAGCAAGCCGGACGAACTTTTGAAAATGACGCAAAAAACGAGGATTGATGTGCTGATTCCGGCCTGGAATGAAGAAAAAGCCCTGCCTTTGGTCCTGAAAAATCTGCCCAAAGACCGGGTTCGACAAATAATTGTATGCGATAATGGCTCGACAGACAAGACGACGGAAGTAGCAAAAGCAGCGGGCGCTATCGTGGTGAGTCAGCCGGAACGTGGTTATGGCAACGCCTGTCTTGCCGGAATGCGTTACCTGGAAAATTTACCACCGTCCGAACAGCCCGAAATTGTGGTATTTATTGATGGCGATTTTTCCGATTTTCCCGAAGAACTGCCTGCGATAATAGCGCCGATTCTGGAAGAGGGCAAAGACCTGGTGATCGGATCTCGGCGATTGGGGGGAATGGAAGCAGGCGCGATGACTTTTCCGCAGCGGTTTGGCAATTGGCTGGCGCCTGCGATGATCCGGCTCTTTTATGGCTACCGTTTCAGCGATTTGGGGCCGTTCAGAGCCATACGATGGGAAGCGTTGAAAAATATGGGGATGCGCGATAAAAATTTTGGCTGGACGGTAGAGATGCAGGTGCGGGCGGCAAAAATGAAGCTCCGCTGCGCGGAAGTACCCGTTCGATACAGAAAAAGAGCGGCAGGGCATAGCAAGGTTTCCGGAACCATTAAAGGAACTGTGCTGGCCGGCTGGAAAATCATAACCACCATCTTTCGATTGCTGGATTGACCAACAGATTTCCGGCAAATCAGGCTAAAAACAACTCACCAACTCAAATATGTACGGTCTTCATTCTCTTTTCGAGGCATTTCAGTATCAGGCGTTTGTGGACTTTGGGTACCTGATGCTGCTCATTTATTTCCTCGCCATGAGCGGGGTGACCATCTACGCCCTCCTGCAATTTCACCTGTTGTACCTCTACAAAAAGTACCACAAGGAGAACCCGGAGATTCGCTACAAACAATACGGCCCAACCGACGAAAATGTGCCGTTTGTAACGGTGCAGTTACCCATGTACAATGAAATGTACGTGGCCGAGCGCATCATTGACTATGTGGCTGCGCAAGAATATCCCAAAAACAAATTCCAGATCCAGGTACTCGACGATTCCACCGATGAAACGGTCGGAATTGTGGCCGCCAAGGTAGCCCAACTGAAAGCAGAGGGTTACGACATCGAACACGTACACCGCGTGAACCGCCAGGGCTACAAGGCCGGCGCCCTGCAGGAAGCCATGCCGCTGGTAAAAGGCGATTTTGTGGCCATCTTTGACGCCGACTTCACACCACGTCCCGATTTCCTGCGCACCACAATGGCTTATTTTGAAGACCCTAAAGTCGGCATCGTGCAGACACGCTGGGAACACATCAACGCCGACCACAGCATGCTTACCAAATTGCAGGCCCTGCAATTGAACGTTCACTTCACCGTCGAACAGGCCGGCCGCTCCTATGGCAACCTCCTGCTCCAGTTTAACGGCACCGCCGGCGTCTGGCGCAAAAACGTCATCAATGAAGCCGGCGGCTGGCAAAGCGATACGCTCACAGAAGACCTTGACCTGAGTTTCCGCGCCCAAATCATGGGATACAAAATCCAGTATCTGGAAAAACTCGGCAGTCCTGCCGAACTGCCTGTTGACATGAATGCGCTCAAGGGACAGCAGTTCCGCTGGAACAAAGGCGGCGCGCAAAACGTGCGCAAACTCATGAAATTAGTGTGGAAGACCGACAAACTGACCGGTATCCAGAAAATGCACGCTATGAGCCAGCTCACGGCTTACGGGGTGTTCCTCTGGGTATTTATCGCAGCCATTTCGAGCGTTCCGCTTGCCTTTGCATTTAGCGAACTCGGCATCTCGACACACTTCCTTTCATTCTCGGTACTGGGCTTGTTCTCCGTAGCCGCTATTTCCTACACAGCCAATATCTCGGCAGCCATCAACCGTTCGGCGCCGCCCACATTCTGGGAAAAAGTGCGTTTCTTCGGCTTGTTTATCTCGTTTATGCCGATTTCGCTTGGCTTGTCGCTCTACAACGCGGTAGCCGTGGTAGAGGGTTTGCGTGGCAAGGTTTCAGCCTTCGTACGCACCCCGAAATACGGTGAAAACCAGTCGGCTTTCCAGAAAGCCTCCTATGTAGCGCGTAAAATTTCGTGGATCACGATTGCTGAAGGCATCATGTCGTTGATTTTCACTGCCGCTGTTATCATCGGCCTGGTGACCGACAACACGGCTTTTGTACTCTTCCACTCGATGCTGGCACTGGGCTTTGGCACCATTTGCTACTACTCGATCAAACACCTGAACTTCCGTTAATTTTTCAGGCGTATAAAAATCATGAGGCGCGGAGCGGCAGTTTTACTGCATGCTCCGCGCCTCACGTTTTTTAGGGTAAATACTATTTACAAACCAAGCAAACGATCTTCCACCCTTTTAGCCCGGAAACGCAATTCAGCCAGCCAGAAGCCAATACCCGTAAAACCCAGAATGGCCGGGTAAAACACCAGCCGCATCGTATTGTCCAGGTCCTGACTGCCAAAAGCCGGATTGCCTGTGGAACCCGGGTGTAAACTGGCAAACATACGCGGGACGATATACAGGAGCGGAATCAGCGAAGAAAAAGCAAAGATATTATACACCGCCGACAAGCGGGCGCCTTTCTCCGGCTCGTCGAACGAACGGCGCAAAATGAAATAGGCAAGATAAATGAGCAAAGCCACGGCGGTCATGAGTTGTTTAATGTCGTTGCTCCAGGCGGCTCCCCAGGTGTAGTGCGCCCACAACATACCTGTTACCAATCCCATCAGGCCAAACAACAAGCCCGCTTCCGCATAGGCAGCTGCTTTGCGGTCGGCGTCGAGTTCGCCTTTTTTCAAAAAAACCAGGCTGTGCCAGACCGACATGACAAACAAAAACATCAGGGCAAACCACATCGGAACATGGTAATAGGTATTCCGGATGCTTTCATAAATGACGTTCCGGTACGGATAACTGAAATCCTTGACGATATGCAGTCCGGAAACCGGCGTGGCCGTCCAGCTGGCCCCCGACCGAGCGGCGGTATCGCGCACCACTTCGAGGGCATCCGGCAACAGCGAAACGCCTTCTACCGGATGGTCAATAATGGCATTGAGCATCACCGACGGAGTGGGTCGGGGCAAATCAGCGGGCAGGAGAAAATCGGCTGACAGGGTGGTATCGTTTGCTATTGCCAACGAACGCCCCAGGATGGCATTGGTCGAATCGTATTGCAACCAAACGCGAATTTCTTCGGGCCGGCTTTGGGTATAATGCGTGTTATAACCATGAAATGACACCCGAATCGAATCGCCCGAGCGGGCCGATTCGGGACGGACATAAACAATGCCCGGCTTGAGCGGCACCAGCATACCGGCTGCAAGGGCGTAAAGAACAAGCAGAACTGACAGAATTTTCCACCACATATTTCGATTGATTCGATGATTCGATGGGCTAATCCTTCCAGATGAAGGGAAAGAGCACAAAAGTCAGGGTTAACAGAATGGCATCTATGGCCAAAAGATTAATGATATCGCGCTTGTAGGAGGTATCCTGAAGGAGTCGCAAGGCAATTTGGGAAAGCCTGACAAGTGTAAGCAGGATAGGTAAAATAACCGGGAAACTCAGGATAGCCATGAGCGTGGCTGCGTTGTTGGCTTTGGCGGCGATGCTCGCGATGAAGGTAAAAGCAATACTAAAGCCGACGCTTCCCAGGGCCACGGTAAGGCAAAAAAGCGGCATATCCTTGACCGGGTTGCCTGCCACCACACTATAAGCGCCAAAAGATAACCCGCTCAATGTCAGCAGCAACAAGGTATTGTAAATGATTTTTGCCAACAGCAGCATCGAAGGTTCGGCAATTTGATAATAATACAATTGCCGCGCCCCGCTTTCCTGTACAAAACTTTTCACCACGGCATTGATGCTGGCAAACAGCACAATGAGCCAGAAAAGTACATTCCACACCTGTGGCTGCACCTTGATACTTGCCACATACACCACAAACACCATGCTGAACACATACAACACTATGCCGCTCAGGGCGTAACGCTGCCGGAATTCGAGCAAGAACTCTTTGTGTAGCAAAGTGAACAACATCGCCGCAAATGTATTACGGCGGCAGGGGTTGCGGGAGAAATTTTTCTGTTTCCGCCTCGGTTTTTCATACGGCTTTGTTTAATTTTGTATAAAGGTTAGTTTTCTCTCGCCTAAAATCAAATGGATAACCTGCAATATCAGATCGCCCTTACCCTGGCCCCGCAAATCGGCGCCATAACCGCCCGAACCCTGGTCCGACACTGTGGCAGCGCCGAAGCTGTTTTTCGGGCCGGAAAACGCGAACTTCAACGTATCCCGAATATTGGACCCGCCACCATCACCGCCCTTCAATCTCCAGCTGCACCGCTGGCAAAGGCCGAAAAAGAAATGAGGTTCATGGAAAAACACGGGGTAAACGCCGTGTTTTTTACCCATCCCCGCTACCCGGTACGATTACGGCAATGTGCCGACGCACCCGCTCTTTTTTATTTTAAAGGCGCTGATCTGACGCTCCTCAACAGTGAACGCATCCTGGCCATCGTCGGCACCCGCCAGCCCAGCGACCACGGCAAGGCAATTTGTGAAGAAATCGTAGAGGGTTTGCTCGCATTTAATGTCCTGATCGTCAGCGGACTGGCATTCGGCGTAGATGTAACGGCGCACCGAAAGTCGAACGCGCTGCAAATGCCCAATGTCGGGGTGCTCGGACACGGATTGGGAAGCATCTATCCCCATCAGCATTTGAATGTAGCGCAGAAGATGACCGAATTGGGCGGCCTGGTCAGCGAGTACCCGCACGATGCCAAACCCGATCGCGAGCATTTTCCGATGCGAAACCGTATCATTTCCGGGCTTTCTGATGCCGTACTCGTCATTGAAACCGGCGAAAGCGGCGGCTCCATGATTACGGTAGATTGTGCCGAGCGACACGGTCGGGAAGTGTTTGCCGTGCCGGGCCGTCCAGGCGACCCCTCGAGCAAAGGCTGTAATCGCCTCATCAAAAACGAGCGCGCCAAACTGGCGGGCGCCGCCACCGATATTGCCGCCAAAATGGGCTGGGACGAACCACAGCGACCCGGCTCCATACAAACCCAACTTTTTCCCGAATTACTTCCCCGGGAAAGCAGCCTGATCGCTATTATTCGTCAAAACCCCGAAATTGCGGTGGATGAACTTACACTGGCCGCCGAAATTTCGCCCGGCGAGCTGGCATCCATTATCCTGGAACTTGAATTTAAGGGGATCGTGCGTACTTTGCCGGGCAAAAGATATATTGTAACCGGATAATTGCCCAATCATGCTGCAGTCTACTCGCCGGCGCCTGCCCAAATCACTTTTCCTTTCCATTCCGCTGGTACTGGCCGGAATTTGTCTGCTTCCCTCCTACACCGCCCCACCCCGCCCCAAAAACATTATCCTGCTCATTGGCGACGGCATGGGATTGTCGCAGATCAGCGCAGGGTTTTATGCCAACGGGAAAAAACTCCATCTTGCGCGTTTTCCCGTAACCGGATTGATGAAAACCCACTCTGCCAGTCACCTTATCACCGATTCGGCGGCCGGCGCAACGGCTTTTGCCTGCGGCATAAAAACCTACAATGGCGCTATCGGTGTTGGTCGCAACAAAAAACCCTGCCTGAGCATCCTGGAACAGGCGGAAAATGCCGGACTGGCAACGGGACTGGTTGCCACCTCCAGCATTACCCATGCCACACCGGCTTCATTTATCGCACATGTGTCGCTGCGTTCCGACATGGAAGACATCGCCGAATATTTCTTACAAACCGATCTCGATTTTTTTATCGGTGGCGGGATGCAGTATTTTATACAACGCAAAACCGACAAACGCAATTTGTACGCTGAGCTGGAAGCAAAAGGTTATGTACTGTCTAATTACACCGAAAAGAAACTGACCGAACTTTCTCCCGCGCCCGACCGGCCTTTTGGCTGGTTTTCTGCCAATGCCGAGCCGGATTCTGCGAACGGCGGGCGCGATTATTTACCGCTGGCTGCACAAATGGCGCCGCGTTTTTTAGAAAAACGCAGTGAAAAGGGTTTCTTTCTGATGCTGGAAGGTTCGCAGATTGACTGGGCTTGTCATGCCCGAAACAGCGAGCGGGCAATGGCGGAAATGCTGGATTTTGACGCCGCCATTGGCGAAATACTGCGTTATGCAGCAGCCGATGGCAACACGCTGGTCATTGTCACCGCCGACCACGAAACAGGCGGGTTATCCCTGGAGCAGGGCGAAGGATTCGACGTGCTGGATTTGACCTTCAACAGTGGTCACCACACCGCTACACTGGTACCTGTATATGCCTACGGCCCCGGGGCGGAGGCCTTTTCGGGGTTGATAGACAATACGGAAATTTATACAAAAATGGCAAAACTATGGGGGTTTTTGCCTGAAAACGCCCTTTCAACAGAACAAAAGAATTAGAAGTTGTTTTCCTAAAATTACTTCACGATGCGGTATTTATTCGTCATAAACTGCTTCTGGGCACTGCTTTGTTGTCATTCTCCGGCCCAACAAACCGAACCTGCCTCCCACATGGCAGCCCGGGTATTTTCGACGCCCGACTATCCTTTTACCGGTCAAATTTCTCCGGAAGAAAAGATGCATGGCTTGAGTTTTGTCGCCCCGCCCGAACGGTTTCCCCAAAACCCCATGCCGGCAGTCGAAGCCGTGGGCGCCACCTGGATTGCCGTGATTCCATACGCGTTTACCCGGAAAGGGGTGCCCAACGTGCGATTCCACGAACAAGGTGGTCAGTGGTGGGGAGAATCGCCCGACGGGGTACGCGAAACCATCCGGCTGGCCCATGAAAAAGGAATTAAAGTGATGGTTAAACCGCAGGTGTATATTCCGGGTGGCTGGACGGGCGCCCTTGATTTTGAAACCACGGAAGACTGGGAAAAATGGGAGGCGGCTTACGAACGCTACCTGTTGCGTTTTGCCGCTTTGGCTGATTCCAGCGGCGCCGGGATTTTGTGCATTGGCACCGAATTCAACCAGGCGATACAGGAGCGTCCGCAATTCTGGAGCAACCTGATTAACAAAGTAAAAAAGGTTTACCGCGGCAAACTGACCTATTCCGCCAACTGGGACGATTGGGAACGTGTGCCGTTCTGGAAAGAGCTGGACTATATTGGTTTGGGCGGTTATTTCCCGCTGGTGAATGACGTTACACCGCAGGTGGATTCACTGAAGGCAGCCTGGAAACCGATTCATGCCCGATTGCGCGCGTTTAGCGAGGCGCAAGACCGGCCGGTTTTATTTACCGAATTCGGCTATCTGAGTGTGGATGGTTGTGGCTGGCGCAACTGGGAACTGGAACAAGGCGTCGAAGAACGAAACATCAA
Organism: Saprospiraceae bacterium; assembly: GCA_033762055.1. GTDB lineage: Bacteria > Bacteroidota > Bacteroidia > Chitinophagales > Saprospiraceae > M3007. The sequence continues at coordinate 3,375 of JANRLZ010000008.1, read as the reverse complement.
CCAGCAGGCGCAGGCTAATTGTTTTGAAGCGTTATTTGCTACTTTTCAACATGAACCCTGGTGGAAAGGCGGGTTTTTATGGAAGTGGTTTCCCAATATGCGCGGCCATGAAGGTTACCCCGAACGCGACTACACTCCCCAGGGGAAACTGGGCGAAAAAGTGTTGAAAAAATGGTATAAACGGTAAAGGACGGACGGGGCGGATGTTGGCCGGCATTCATCCGCCCCGTTCATCATACTATTTATCCTGCTTGGCAAATACTTTTTTAAGCAAATCGGTGGTGCGGAAGATTTTATTGCGGCGGATATTTTTTTCCTCCTCTTCTATTTTACCAAACAATCCTTTGAGGGCTTCCTTGGTCACGTAGTCGTCGAAATCGTTGTTGACTTTGGTAACCAGCGGAATTTTGTTGTAAGCATCGGCCGCGCGGCGCCAAAGATCGTTGGCCCCTATCTTATCGAGCGCGTTCACGATTTTCGGATTAAATTTATCGTACAACTGTTGTTGGGTATTTTTTTGCAGGTACTGCGTAGCAGCATTGTCGGCGCCCATCAGGATATTGGTCGCATCCTGAAAGGTTAGTCCGCGGATGGCCGAGAGAAAAATCGGGCCCGCTTCTTTGGCGGCATCTTCGGCGCCGCGGTTCATTTTTTCCAGCAATTCATTTTCAAGGTTGGTAAAACCCGGCACGTTTTTCAGCCGGTCGGTCACCTTGCGTACATCGGCGGGCAGCAGAATTTTGTAGGCGCTTTTAAAATAGCCGTCCCTTTTGGAAAGCGATTCGACGCCTTTGTTGATCCCGTTGGAAAGGGCTTCTTTCAAACCTTGTCCGATTTCGGCCAGGGTGGGCTCGCTGAGGGCTTTGTCGGCAATTTCCTTGAGCGTATCACAGGCGGTGAAGGTACACAGGGTGGCAAACAGGGCCAGAAAAGCAATTTTTTTCATGGGAAAATGTGTTTGAATGCAAATGAAGTTAAGACAATGACGGGGTGTAGACTTTTTTGAAGTGATTGGGTCACGCAAAGTAAGTCGGTAGAAAGGAGAGTCGGGCGTCTGATTTGTTGAAAGGCGTATTTAGTGTGTTTTTAACCCGAATGATAAAAATTAATGTCAAAAACAGGCGCCATTATTTCATATTTGGAATTATTTGTGGTTAATATTGCCCTTCAAACTTTCACATTTTAACTTATTTGACCACATGAAATTCCAATCATTTACCCTGTTGTATTTATGGATAATTTTGGCCTTGCCCGTACAGGCCCAGGTAGTCCGGAAGATTCAGCCCCCGAATGCACCCAATGCCCCCCATTTTTCCAACGCGCAGCACAAAAGTATGGAAGCGCTGCGTGGGCCGGTTGCCATGACACCCAACCCCTCAAAAGAAAAAAAGAACTGGGATGTAATGTTGTCGCAACACGGCGTTTCGCACGGAAGCGACGTGCCGAAAACGGTACTCGACAGCATTAAATCCAACCTCGCCCCGCAAAAACGCCTGTCCGACGGAAAATCCGATCCTTCGCTCTCCGAAAACGGCGGCGCCGAAAATTCGGTTGTGGATCCCTACGTTACCCTTGATTTTAAAGGCAATACCTACAATGGCTGGACGCCGACCGACAACAGCGTGGCTGTCTCGGACGATGGTTATATCGTTTCGGTTGTAAACAGCAGCCTGATGTTTGCCACCGACGATGGTACGGTGCTGCTCGAAGAATCATTCGACAGTTACCTCGACTTTTTGAATCTGACCGGAAGTTATTTTGACCCTCGTGTCATTTATGATCCGATTGAAGACAAATTTATCATGGTGGTGTTGAGTGGGAATTCGCCTTCCAACTCCAACGTCGTCATCGGCTTTTCCACCACCAGCGATCCGACCGATACCTGGTGGTTTTATGTATACGATGGCGATCCTACCAATACAAACAAGTGGTTCGATTTTCCAAGCATCGGCGTTTCAGCCACAGAGATATTTATTTCCGGCAACTTGTTTACCTCCAACGATGTATTTGATCAGGTGGTGATTTATGAGTTCGAAAAAGCACGCGGTTTTGCCGGTCAAAACCTGGGCGGCTGGTTCTGGGATGATGTACGCGACGCTGATGGCAACCGAGATTTTACAGTCGTACCGATTTCATTTGGCTTCGACGGCGCCATTGGTCCCGGTATCTTTTTTATCAGCAGCAACAGTGGAGGCGGGAACGAGGTGATGATGTATTATACCACCGATATCGGCGCCAACAACCCCACGCTCGAGGTTTTTTCTGCCAGTACCGCGCAATATGATGTACCCATCAACGGGTACCAATTGGGCTCCAGTGATGAAATCATGACCAATGACTGCCGGATACAGTCAGGCTATTGGGCCAACGGTATTTTGCATTTTGTGTTGAATACGGCGCACACCGACCTGTACACCCGGATCTATTACGGGCGGTTAAATACGGATAATCTTACGGTGGATGCGCGACGGTTTGGCCTTACCGAATATGAATATGCATTCCCGTCCGTCATACCATTTACTACGGATGAAACTGATCAAACGGCCTTGATTGCGTTTTTGCGCACAGGTTCGGCCATTTATCCGCAATTTCGGGTGGTTACCTGCGATAATGCAGGCGCCTTTTCCGGTTCGGTACTGGTAAAAGGCGGCGAAGATTACGTGGACTTTTCATTCGACTCCCAGGAACGCTGGGGCGATTACAGCGGCATTTCGCGACGCCACTTAAATAATGAAGTAGAAGTATGGGTGGCAGGCAGTTATGGCGCCTTTTTCGACGGTGGTGATTTTAACATCCTGAGCACCTGGGTGGCGCGTATTTCTGATGAAGATATTGCGGCGCCGGTAGCCAATTTTGTGGGCAATCCGACTACAGTGACGGCCGGACAACTGGTGCTATTCACCGATCTTTCCACCAATACGCCGACGACCTGGGCCTGGTCGTTCCCGGGGGGCTCTCCCACGACTTCCGTCGTCAAAGATCCTGCGATCATTTACAACACCCCCGGCACCTACAACGTATCGCTCACCGCCAGCAACAGCGCAGGCAGCGACGGCGAAACCAAAACCGCCTACATCACCGTCAATCCACTAGTGATCGCGCCGGTAGCCAATTTCAGCGCCAACCAAACCGTGATTACCGCCGGACAGTCGGTGCAATTCACTGATCTTTCCACCAATACGCCGACAGCCTGGGCCTGGTCGTTCCCGGGGGGTACGCCGGTCTCTTCTTCGGTGAAAAACCCCTTGATTACCTACAATACACCCGGCACCTACAACGTATCGCTCACCGCCAGCAACAGCGCAGGCAGCGATGGCGAAACCAAAATCGCCTACATCACCGTCAACCCGAATGTGATTGCGCCGGTGGCCAATT
>JANRLZ010000007.1:0-13119 GCA_033762055.1 Saprospiraceae bacterium | reverse complement strand
CTCGTTTTTAGTTTGGTTTTGTTGACCAAACCCACAAGTTCTATAAGGTCGCGCATAGGCAAAGATTAAATTGATTATCAAACGGAAAACACAAAAAGATTGCCGGTGCTGTGTGTTTGTCAGCAACAGAAATCAATTATGGGCATGGCCCAATCGGAATGGGAATGAGATTGAGGAGAGCTGAAAGCGGGAAATCCAAAAAGTTGCTCGTTCCGTTTCAACGTACTACCGAAGGTGGATTAGCAGGAAGATCCGTGCGATTAAAAAGGAAGCCACAAAGTTAATTTCTTTCTAATGAAAGAAAAACAAATTTGTTCTTGCAATTTTTGTTTGAGAGCAATAATCATGCCTCGAGAGCGGTGTGCCTGTGATGTTCGACCAACTTTTGGTATTCATGGGTTATTTGACGCATTTTTGTGGCAGACCAGCCAAGTTCTCTTCCCATCAATGTGGCCACAAAAGCGGTGGAATCTATGGCAGCCTGCCAGTCCAATATTTCCAGCCTGATACGGCGTGCCATAAAATCGCGCAGTGTCAGGGCCATTTCGCAACGGATCGCATACACAATTTCTGCTGCGACAAAAGGGTAATTGTCGTGAATGCGTTGGCGGAATTCGGGATCTTTAAATATGATATTGAGCACTTCCTGTGCTCTTCCGCCATACTTTGTCGCTAAATGACGGCAGATATCCTCATCCAAACCACTGGTTTCTTGTATTTTTTTCCACCCGTCAGACACATATCCTTCCGCGCCGGCCAATCGGTGCAGCGCTGTAGCGTCGTTTTCGTGTGTACTTGGCCAGGCCAGTCGGCGACACACGGCATCAACTGCGTCCCTGGCCATCAGCCGATAGGTCGTCCATTTCCCGCCCAGCAAACTGATAAGCCCGGAGCCCGCATCCAGCTCGACTTCATGGTCGCGCAACAGCGATTTGGTTGTGGCAGCGTGGTCATGTGCCGGTTTAACGAGTGGCCGGATGCCCCCGAAACCGGCGCTGATTTGATCGTTGGTCGGCGGTTTTTTCACAAACATCGCGAGTGTTTCGAGGAGAAAATTGATTTCACGCGCTTCCAGTACCGGCTCCTGTTGTAGTGCATTATATGGCTCGTCGGTGGTGCCCAGCAGTATTTTTCCTTCAAATGGCAAGGCAAAAACCATGCGCCCGTCGCGTGTTTTTGGTATCAGCAGCGCAAATTTGCTGCCCAACACATTGGAGGGCAAGACAAGATGAACGCCTTTGGATGGGCGTATCCGGGGGGCAAGTGCGGCGTTGGCACGCAGACGAATGGCATCGGCATACGGTCCCGCGCAGTTCACAAAACAACGGGAATGGATAAAAAACGGCTCGGCGTCATGCAGATGATCCCGAACCAAAACGGCACTGATTTCCCCGTGTTCATTTTTTTTAAAATCAAGCGCTTCCAGATGATTGGCAACCGCAGCGCCGGCCTCCACTGCACTTTGTACTATGGCCAGGGCATAACGCGCATCATCCATTTGTCCGTCGTAATACAACACTGCACTATGGATGCGAGGCGACAAGCCTGGCAGAAGGTGCAGCGCTTCGGCTTTACTCAGGCGGCGACTGGACGGCAACCCGCTGTTTCTTCCGGCAAACCAGTCGTACAGTTTCAAACCAATGCTGTAATAAAAACTTTCCCAGGCACTGAAAACCGGTGTTATAAGGCCCAAAGGTTGTGCAAGATGCGGCGCATTCTGCAGAACAATACGCCGTTCGCGTAGTCCGTGTATTACTTGCCGTAGTTGGGCAAAATCGAATTTTTTAAAGGCCTGCTCAAGATATCGCACCCCGCCGTGTACGAGTTTGGTGCTTCGACTGGAAGTCGCTGCCGCAAAGTCTTCTTTCTCCACCAGCGCGACTTTCAATCCTCGTAATGCAGCATCAAGCGCGCAGCCCGCCCCGCTGGCGCCGCCGCCAATGATACAGAGGTCGAACTGTTCAGATGAAAGTCGTCTGATTTGTTGTTCTCGATTCATACGAACATTCATTCGGTAATTTTACCAGATCTCCATGTCCAAAAAGATGCCAAAATACCCACGACCGCGAATGCAGTTGGCAGGCTCCACAATTTGGCTAAAAACCCAATCACCACTGGCCCGCCAAAAAAACCGACCATGGCAAACGTATTCAAAGTAGCCAGTCCAGCGCCGGGGGCCAGACCCGGCACTCGGGCAGCGGCGGCATATAGAATCGGCGCACCCAGCGAAACCCCGGCGCCCACCATGGCGAACCAAACAAAAGCAAAGGGCATTTGCGGCCAAAAAGCCAGACAAAAAAGGCCCGCAGCCGAAATAGCGCCGCCGGCACGCAAGACCTGCGCCGAACCAAAACGCGCAAGCAAACTATCGCCTACAAATCGGCCGGATGCCATGAAAAATGCGTAGGCTGCAAAGCCCCAGCCAACTGCCCAGGCTTCGCTTTGTACTACATCACGCATATACACAGCCGACCAGTCGGCCATCGTCCCTTCGGTTACATTGGTACAAAGACTGATAAAAATCAAGAGCCACAAACCCGCCGTGGGCCAGGTGAATTTTACGGCATTTTCGTGGCTTCTTTTTTCCGGTGCAAGCCGGTATTTTTCAAGATAATACAGGGCCTTGCTTTGCCAGATTACGATGGCAACAATTGCGATACAAATTATCATCCACCAAACCGCCGGGGTAATACCCACACCGGTTGCCACACCGGTTGTTGCCGAACCAATCATGGCGCCTGCCGACCACAATCCGTGGCAGGTGGCCATGATGCGGATGTTTTCGTGGCTTTCCAATACAGAAGCACAGGTATTTACAGCGACATTAACCACTGCAAATCCGCTGCCGGCAAAAAAAAGCGCCAATGCAAACAAAGCCACCCGAGGCATATGCGGGAGCAAAGCGAAAACCAGGGCCGTAAGACAAAGCGCAAAGAGTGAAACAGCCGGTGCGCCCCATCGCTGTAATACGGGAACCGAAAATGGATTCATAACCAGCACGCCACCCTGTAATGCCAGCAACAACAAACCCAACTCTGCTTCATCCAGGTAAAATTTGTGTTTAACAAATGGAATCATGGCTGCCCAGGCGCCAAACATAATCCCCTGCAAGGCAAATACCCAGCCTGTGGCGGTCGCGGCGCGATGCCGTAGAAATGGTAGCAAGTGTGAAAACATGGAATTTCGCTTTTAGCCCGTGTAATTTACCGAATCAAAGTTACATCGCCCGACTCCCGCCCTTTTTCACCATTGATAATGGTATATTCAAAAACAAATACATATCCATCTGAAGGCAAGGCCTTGCCCGCCAAAGTGCCATCCCAGCCCTCACCGGCAATTTCGGCCTTGAATATTTCCTCTCCCCAGCGGGAGTATATCCGAAGCCGGTAGTCAACAAAAATTTCGCCCTCGTAAACAGGTTTGAACACATCATTTTTCCCGTCGCCGTTGGGCGAAAAGGCGTTGGGCATGTCAAACGACAACTCGGGCAGCACCGTTACTGTCAGACTGTCGACATCCACACAGCCGTATTCATTGCTTCCCTGTACGACAAACAACGTGGTTGTATCTGCCGTAAATACAGGATCGGGACAGGCGCTACAATTCAAACTTCCGGAGGGCTGCCAGTCGTATATGCTCCCTCCGCTTGCCAGCAGGGGGACTTCCTCGCCGGCATACACCGATGTATCGCCGGTTGCAACAATGACCAGCGATGGCAACAGGTTCAGGACAAAACTATCTACTGTTGCATCGCAAATATTCCCGTTGACATATTGAAAGGTGTACTGCCCATCGGGTAAAAACTGGGTTAATACAAGCCCGTCTTCGTCAATACAATCGCCGCAATCGGTCAGCCAGACCCCTCCGGGGGATGAAACCGGAGTCAGTTGGTACGATGAATCAAGCGGCAGGCACAGGTTGATCACTTGCTTTTCTCCGGGCAGGGCAGGGGAGGCCTGCGTGGTGACCATGCTGCAATCTTCTTGAATATCAATAATTTGATTGACCATTAAATTCGTGAATACGCAGGTTTGGCCGGAGGGCCATTCAACGACGAGCGAATCAATCAATAAAGCATTGTCAAAACCGAAATGAAGCAAAAGGGGATTGTTTCCGGTAGCGGCAGTTTGCGCCGAAACCTGGCGCATTTGCCACCAGGGCATGCCGTTTCGCAGCGACCTGGCGCGTACGGTAGCGCCGATAGCGGCCTTGTTGCTTTCGTTTCCGATACATTTTATTTCGATCCAGGAGCGACAGGTGGTTTTTTCATTTTCAAAAAAACGATCCGGCACAGCGTCTGGCTGGGTAAGGTGCAAGTCGAGCCAGCCGTCGCGGTTGTAGTCCACCCAAATGATGCCGTTGCTGTTGGAACCACTGATGGCAGTGGGGAAAATATTGGGATGCGCTGCGGTGACATCGCTCAGGTTGCCCAAGCCGTCGTTTTCCCAAAAACGGCTGTCATCTCCCCAAAAACCGATGGTAATCAGGTCGAGATCGCCGTCGTTGTCGTAATCGCCCCAGTTGGAGGACCAGGAAGTATGGTTGGTGGCGCCGATGAACCGGGTGGTAAAAGTGCCATCCTGATTATTCAGATGCAGTAAATCCTGACCAAACTGGTTGCAAACAAACAGATCGAGAAAACCATCGTTGTTCACGTCGGCCCAGTTGGCAGAACGACCGTTTTGTTGAATACTGACCACCTGACCGGCATTGGTGATTTTGGTAAAACTGCCGTCGCCATTGTTCCGGAAAAGATCGTTGTTTCCCGGTGTTGCCGAACCGATCTGATAATTTACCACGAACAGATCCTGATCCCGGTCATTATCATAATCGCCCCAAAAACCGCCGGAAGTCCAGGCCAGGTCGTTGGTGATGGCCGTATTGGTGATGTCGTTGAAGGTGCCGTTTCCGTTGTTGCGATACAGTTTGTTTTTCTGATCATTCCAGCGTGGTATGAACAGATCTGCCCAGCCGTCATTGTCGTAATCCGCCCAGCTGACTGTTCCTTCGTAAGGTTGTGCTACATTCGGCGTTGCGCCGCTGCCGGCGACGAGCGCCATGCTGCCATTCCCGTTATTGCGCCATAATTCATTGATACCGTTATTGTTCCAGGTCGCGCCGATGTACAAATCGAGGTCGCCGTCATTGTCATAATCTGCCCAGCCATGCCGCATGGGGTTATTCTGTGTGCTCGGCAGCAGGTTGCCGGCAGTGAATGTTTCGTTGCCGTTGTTGAGGTAAATGGCGCTGATATTGGTAAAATTCGGGAAAGCGCCGCCCGCGCCGCTGACACAAACATCGAGGTCGTTGTCGTTATCCACATCTACCCACGATACGCCGTTCAAATACCCCTGGCTGTCAAAAAAAGCCAGTCCGGGAATTTGCTGAAAGGTCACCTGGGCGGGGAGGCAATCAGGCAGAAACAAGGTCAGAAAAAATAGAAAACGAGGCATGACATGGCTGTTTATACGCAGAGGCTGTCTACAGTTTTTTCAACAATTGCCTTTTATGACTTTGGATTCCGACTGCGTTAAAATTTTCATCATAGTTTCCTGCTATGACAGCAAAATTTGCCTTGTCTTACCTCAAAATCCATTAAAAGTCAATTCGTCAAAAAACGTTAGGCAGCCTCTCAAAAAAAACATTTGGCGCCGACAAGAAAAACGACAAGGCAAACATAAGGCCACCGCTACCAAAAACGCGACATCCCGCCACATTTCAACCCGATTTTTTGCCATAATTAAAACATCTTTGCACCCAAACAAAACGAAACCTTCATGAAGGAATCTCCCGATTTTTTCCACAATACGACGCCTGACAGCAAGGTTACCTTGCACATTACAGACGAAGCGGAAGCCTGTGCATCCGTATTAATGGCTTGTCTGCGCGCCAACGAACTCGACAGTGATGCGGAAAATGCCGCCTTTTACACCACGATAAAAAGTCGCAATATATTTATCGGACACGATGCCGGCGAACTGGTGAAGACCGCCGGACGATATTACGAGATGGCCGGCGGATCGGCGGCACTGATCAATGCTGCGATGAGCGCCATTCGGGAACAGACCCGCTTGCCATTGTTCTACCATTGCCTTGATGTCATCCTTTCCGACGGACTGGTTACACCGGAGGAGCACAAAGTGGTTCAATACCTGAAAGGAAAATTCAAGGTTGAAGACGAACTTACGTGGAAAGCCATGGAAATACTGGTGGAAAAGAACAAACTATAACCGTGATGGATAACACAAGGCATGAACTGGATGCCGGCCAACTGCGGCAAGTTTTTCCGGCATTTGAACAACGGGAATTGGCTGAATGGTTGATTGAAAACAGCCTGGTGCGCATTTTTCCGTCACAAACCATGCTTATGCACGCCGGCGGACCGGTGCAATATGTTCCCCTGGTACTCAGCGGGTCGGTGAAGGTGTCGAGAGAAGACGCTGAAGGCCGCGAAATCTTTCTGTATTATATCGTTCGTGGTGAAACCTGTGCCATGACCCTCAATGCCTGCTACAAACAGGAAAAAAGTCGGGTTAATGCGCTCACCCAGGAGGAAACCCGATTACTGCTATTGCCTGCTCACCTGATTTTTGATGCTTCCCGCAAATTTCCCTCCTGGCAGCGATTTGCTTTCGACAGTTTCGGGCGACGTTACGACGAACTCTTGCAGGTGCTCGAAAGCGTAGTTTTTCGTCAATTGGATGAACGCCTTCGCCACTATTTATTGGAAAAGGCCGCCACCCTGCACACCCTCGAATTGCACATTTCCCAGCAACAAATTGCCGACGATCTCAACAGTTCCCGAGAAGTCATCTCCCGACTCATCCGGCAGTTCGAACAACGTGGATTTTTACAACATTCCCGAGGGGTGATAAAAATTATCGGGCCTGTGTGAGCCAGGTCACATAGATTCTTTCAGCCGCGACGGAATTTTGTACCATTCAAACCACTCCGTCGAATGAGCAAACAAAATTCAACCGTCAAATTCTTGCTGATTTGCCTGCTCTGTCTGGGTCTGATTGCCCTGACAGGCGGTTTGGTTGCGCACTTTTCATCACATTAAACAGTCACCTGTTATGAAAAAAAACATGGGTTCCCTTGATCGCATTATTCGCCTGTCAGTAGCCGCTATTGCTATTTTTCTCTTTTACAATGGCACCCTGACCGGTATGGCGGGCACCATCGCACTGGTATTGGCCGCCGTGTTTACCTTGACCAGCCTGGTCAGTTTTTGCCCCCTTTATGCGCTGGCTGGGTTGAGCACCTGCCCCGTTTCTCCGGAAAAAAAGTGAAACGGTTCAGCCCTTATTTTCTACGATTCAAAAAGCCCTGGTTGCGGTCCAGGGCTTTTTGCTTTTACAGCGGCGGCATTCCCTGGAAGTTTGCAGCATCTTTTTGAGGAATGAACCTCACAAACACAACCCGTTCCAGTCATGCAATCAAAATTATTCAAGTTCTTACTGCCGCTGCTGCTTTTCCCGCTGTGGCTTTCTGCTCAAAACCAGAATGTTCGGGGTGTAATCCTCGATCAACAGTCTGAAACGCCCCTGATCGGCGCTACGGTACAATTGCTGAATATCGAACCGGCCATTGGCGCTACGACGGATGCAGAAGGCCGGTTTGTATTAAAAAATGTACCGGTTGGCCGCCAAACCCTGCGGGTTACCTACATCGGTTACGACCCGCAAACTATCCCGAATGTACTGGTCACGGCCGGCAAGGAGGTATTGCTCAACCTCAAACTGGCGGAATCATTCACCGCCATGGCCGAAGTAGTTGTGACGGCCAGGGTGGATAAAGACAAGGCCATCAATGACCTGGCCACGATCTCGGCGCGGCAGTTCAACACCGAAGAAGTAAGCCGTTATTCCGGCGGCCGGAATGATGTTGGGCGTCTGGTGGCCAACTTCGCCGGGGTGGCTGCGAGCAACGATGCGCGCAACGACATCATTATACGTGGCAATGCGCCTACGGGCGTTCTATGGCGCCTCGAAGGCATTCCGATTCCCAATCCCAACCACTATTCCACCCTGGGTACCACCGGGGGGCCGGTTTCGGCGCTCAATCCCAACATGATCGGCAATTCCGACTTTTTGACCTCCGCTTTTCCGGCCGAATTCGGTAACGCTACTGCCGGCGTGTTTGACATCAATTTGCGCAACGGAAACAAGGACCGTTTTGAATTTATGGGCCAAATCGGCGCTTTCACCGGTATGGAAGCCGCCCTCGAAGGACCTATCCGCAAAGGAAAAGGGTCGTTTGTTGTCGCCTACCGCCATTCATTCGTGGAAATCGCTTCAGCCGCCGGACTGAACGTAGGCACGACCGCCACGCCACGCTACAAGGACCTGACTTTCAATCTGGATTTCGGCCAAACCAAAGCCGGTCGTTTCAGTGTATTCGGGATCGGAGGACATAGTTCTATTGATTTTCTCGGCGCTGAAATTGACACCACCGATCTGTTTGCCAACCCGAATGAAAACGCTTACAACATTTCCAAATTCGGCGTGATCGGAGTAAAACACCATATCATCGTCAACCCCAGCGCTTACATACGAACGGTAGTCAGCGCCTCGCATTCAGGTAATTCCTACGATAGCGAAGACTTGTCCATGACCGACGAGCAGGGCGCCTTATTGCAAACCAACGATGTGCTGGATGCCGGAAATACCTACCGATTGTCTTCCTATTACAACGACAAGATCAATCGCCGGCTCACCTTGCGTACGGGGTTCCTGCTGCAAAGCCAGTACCTTGATACCTATGTAAAAACCCGTGTCGGCATTCCGGACGCTGACGGCGACGGCCGGCCCGATTTGTTTACACAACGCGATTTCGACGGCGCGTTCCATCAGGCGGAAGCATTTGCACAAACCCAGTGGCGCGTGACGGAAAAGTGGACCCTCAATGCCGGCCTGCGGGGCTTGTATTTCGATCAAACCGAAGACCTGGCCATCGAACCACGGGTAGCATTGAACTGGCAGGTAGCGCCGCGCTCCACCATCAATTTAGGTTATGGCATGCACCACCAGACACAACCCCTGCCGGTATTCCTGTTTCGTGAACGCCTGCCCGACGGTACGGCCGTAGCAACCAACAGCAACCTTGGTTTTACCCGGAGTCAACATTTTGTTGTGGGCTGGGACTTTAAGCCCGCCACTTCCTGGCGTGTAAAAGCAGAAACATATTACCAGTATTTGTCGGACGTACCGGTGGAGTCGCTTTCGAGCAGTTTTGCCCTCTTGAATGCCGGCGCCGACTTTATCTTTCCTGAAAAAAACAATCTGGTCAACAATGGCACCGGCGCAAACCTCGGCGCAGAGCTGACCGTCGAGAAATTTTTCAGTCGCGGCTGGTACAGTTTGCTGACGATCAGCGTATTCGATTCAAAATACAAGGGTTCCGACGGCGTGGAGCGTTCCACCGCTTTCGATGGAGGTTATGTAGCCAATATGTTGGCCGGCAAGGAATTCAAACTGGGTAGTTCAGGTCGTCGTTTTCTGACCCTCGACACCAAAATAACGGCTGCCGGCAGCAGGCCTTATACGCCAGTTGACCTGGCTGCCAGTCGCGCTGCCGGTCGGGAAGTGTTGCTGGAAAACCAGGCGTACAGCCTTCGCCTCGACGATTATTTTCGCTGGGATGTAAAAATCGGGATGCGGCTCAACAGCGCCAAACGCAAGCTGTCGCAAACCTTCTTCCTCGATTTTCAAAATGTAACCAACAAGCAAAATATCTTCGCGGTGCGCTACAATGAAGTCCGCAACGAAGTAGGCAAAACTTACCAAATCGGATTCTTTCCCGATCTCATGTATCGCATAGAATTTTAAGGTTGATGGGGTTTAGGTGGTTGATGGGGTTTAGTGGATTATGATATACTCAACCCCATCAACCACCTAAACCCCATCAACCTCACTAAACCCCATCAACCAATCAACGAATCAACATGAAGAAGCGCCCCTGCTTTGAAGATGTTTCCGGATTTAACGATCGCTGGCTGGTGGCTACCGGCTTGCCGTTGGCCAGCATTTTTGTCTCCCTGCTACTTTTCGCTGATGCCTATGAAGAGATGAACTGGCAGTTTCTGATGGCGTGTATTCCCATGTCATTTGTATACACGGGGGTTTTCTGGTGGGGAATGCGGCGAATCTACAAGGAGGTGAAATGGCGTTATCCGGATTTCAAACAATTGGGCCGGCGTGTCGTCTGGGTATTTTTGGGGTTTCAGGTATTGTATCTCGTCGTGAACTTTACGCTCGACACTATATTTGGTTTGCTTCTTCCTCAGCATCGCGGAGAACCCAATCCAATCGTAGAGTACATCGCCTCGCTGATACTTTCAGCGCTGGTAATCACCCTGTACGAAGCAATTTCCTTTTACATTCAATTGCAAAAGGCGGTAGCAGAAAAAGCGCAGCTGGAACGACAAAACATTGAATCCCAGTTGGAGGGATTGCGCAATCAGGTAAATCCGCATTTTTGGTTCAACAGCCTGAACACGCTTATCTACCTGATCCCCGAAGCGCCCGACAAAGCCGTTCATTTTGTCCAGAAACTCAGCAAGGTGTACCGATATGTCCTCGAAAGCCGCGACGCCAGAATCATTCCACTTCGTGAAGAACTGGAATTTTTAAATGCCTATGTATTTTTGTTGAAAGAACGTTTCGGTGAAAACCTGCGCGTACGTATCCACGATCTGCTTCCCAATGAACACGCTGCGATTGTGCCGTTATCGCTGCAGATGTTGTTTGAAAACGCCATCAAACACAACGTTATCAGCACCGAAAAACCGCTTGAAATAGAGGTTTTTGTAGAAAACGGCCATCTGGTCGTCCGCAATAACCTGCAACGAAAAAATCAGGTCATGGATTCCACCGGCGTAGGTTTACAAAATATCAAAGATCGTTACCGCATCATGACCGACCGTGCGGTGGAGGTTATTGCTTCGCAGGAATACTTTACCGTTGCGTTGCCCATGATCCATCTGGAGGCGAACTGAACGCCGCTTTTCAATACAATCTCGCATGAAAGTACTTGTTGTTGAAGATGAATTACCGGCAGCCCGCCAGTTGCACAAGATGATAAAAACCGCACGACCGGGCTTTGAGATTCTGGAAACCCTCGACTCGGTGGAAGGCGCCGTGCGCTGGCTGCGCACATTTAGTCGCCCCGACCTGATTTTTATGGATATCCAAATTGCCGATGGACTGAGTTTTGATATTTTCAAGCAGGTTGAAGTCAAATCGCCGGTCATTTTTACCACCGCTTTTGATCAGTATGCCGTGCAGGCCTTCAAAGTAAGCGCCGTGGATTATCTGCTCAAGCCGGTTGACCCCGAGGAACTCGAAACGGCGCTGCAAAAACTGGAAACCCGGCGCGATTCGCCATTTCAACTTGACCTGAATGCTTTGTCGCGTTATTTTGAGAAACCTGCCTATAAAGAACGTTTTTTGGTAAAAACGGGCCAGCAACTCGCATTTGTAGCCATCGAAGAGATCGCCTATTTCCGCTCTTCCGACAGTTTGACGCAAGCATTTACTTTTTCCGGAAAACGCTATTTTGTAGAGCACAGCCTGGAAGATCTGGAGAAACAGCTCGATCCGCGCTGTTATTTCCGGGTGAGCCGCAACCTTACAGTACGACTGAATGCCATCCAAAAAATTTACCCCCACCTGAACGGACGCCTCAAACTTGAACTCGCACCGGCAGCCGGCGAAGATGTTTTTGTCAGCCGCGAGCGGGCAGGTGATTTCAAGACCTGGCTGGGAGGGTGATTGATCGCCGCAACATTAAAGCCATTTTACCACGGCTTCGAGCAGCCATTTTCGCAAGGTGCCGCCGTAGGGTGGCAGGAAGAAATCGGTCGTGGGGAAAAGACGGGTTTGTCGCATGACTGATCGTTGATGGCTGAATTCCAGAAAACCGAATTCACCGTGACACTGTCCGATGCCGCTGTTGTTGCTGCCACCGAAGGGCAATTCCGAATTATAAAACTGAATGCCGCAATCATTGATCGCTACGCCACCGCAGCGGGTTTGAGCGATGACACGGTTGACAACGGCGCTGTCGCGGGAAAAAATGTACATCGCCAGCGCTTTGGGATGTTGATTGATGTAGGCGATGGCCTGATCGAGCGATTGATACGTCCGAATCGGCAACAAAGGGCCGAAAATCTCTTCTTCCCAGATTTTTGCTTCTTCCGGTACCCGTGTAAGCAGGGTAGGGGCGATAAACAGGTCGTTTTCATCGGTTTCACCACCTGCTTCCAGTGTAGCGCCGCGATGCAACGCGTCGTCGAGCAAGGCCTTTACGCGAGCAAAATGCCTCGGGTGAATAAGGCGACAATAGTCCGGACTTTGTTGAATCTCGGCGGCAGTTTTACCGAAATACTGTTTGATTTTAGCGGATAATTTTTCCACTAAAGCGTCGTGCAGGCGTTCGTTGACCAGCACATAATCCGGTGCAATACAGGTTTGTGAAGCATTTAATAACTTGAGAAAAGCAATTTTCGCCGCCGCATTGTCAAGTTCGGCGGCATCCTCCACAATGACCGGACTTTTTCCACCCAGTTCGAGCGTAATCGAAGCCAGGTGTTCTGCTGCGGCGCGCATGACGATTTTCCCGACTTGTGGGCTACCGGTAAAAAAAATATGATTGAATGGGAGTGTAAGCAACTCCTGTGCGACGGTAGCGTCGCCTTCAAAAAGGCTGACTTCACCCGGCGGGAAACATTCGGCCACGATCTGGAGCATAAGCGCACTGCTGTGCGGCGCATACTCCGAGGGTTTGAGGATCACACAGTTGCCGGCGGCAATGGCCGAAACCAGCGGTGTGAACGTGAGATTAAACGGGAAGTTCCAGGGCGAAAGAATCAGGCAAACACCTTTGGGTTCGTACACGATTTCCGATGATGCGCCAAAAAGTGTGAGCGGGGTACCAACTTTTTTGGTGTGCATCCACGACTGCAAATGCCGGATGGCGTAGCGGATTTCATGCAAAACAACACCCAATTCGCTGATATTGACTTCTGTCGCATTTTTCCTGAAATCGGCCCAAAGCGCGGCTTCGACTTCGGCTCGCCGTCGCAGCAAACAATCGTTCAGGCGACGCAATTTGGCG
>JANRLZ010000006.1:0-3049 GCA_033762055.1 Saprospiraceae bacterium | reverse complement strand
CAGAAAGAACGTAGGCGCCCATTGTATTGCCTGAAAAAGGAGGAAACGCCTGAAAAACAATCCCTGTAGATGTGTGATCGGCATGATAAACAGTTACGGAAGCGCCGTTTGGATTGTCCTGAAATTGCAAGGCATAATGTTCACCGCTCTGATCGAGATTCAGTCGAGCGAGTTTGCCTTTGGGATAGGTATGTTCGAGCTGGATTTGAGCCTGGGCGTTCAATACCCATAAAACCGGGAGCAGAGGTAGTAGCAATTTTTTCATTCGAGCGGAAATTTTCCACAGAACGATTTGACCACCTGTTTCGCTGCCAGATTCCCGATATGGCTCAAGTTCACGGAAAGAAGTATTGATCGCCGGGGGGCGTAACCGATAAGTTTAGACGCCGACCGAATCATACACGACGACTTTTTCCCATAGATGGGAATAGTCTTCGACAAATTTCAGATGTATTGGATGCTGCTGGTACACTGCTTCCTCTTCCGGAGTGTCGAAAAAAAGCAGCCAGGAGATGGCATAACTGCTTTCGATAACATTCCGCCGGGTACTTGCAGGCTGGCCAATATGCGCTGTTTTGATGCTCGGGATGAGGAGCAGTGTTTTTAACCCCTCCACTAATTTGGCTTTATCAGCTTCGCTGTCGGGATTTTTTAACCAAAAAAACACGTGATGGATAAATGGATGAACCGGAGCGTCGGCAGCAACGCTCAATCCGGTTGTTGTTGCGACGGAGGCCATAATACCGGTTTTGACAAAAGTTCTGCGGGAAGACTGTTTCATCCCTGTTATTTGTTCGGATAAACATACTGACGTACGTCATCGCCGGTCACCGTTTGATCGCAGAGAATGAACAACCGTTCGATTACGTTGGCCAGCTCGCGAATATTGCCGGTCCAGTTGTGATCCTGCAGGGCCTGAATAGCGCCAGGTTCGAAATTTTTGGGGGGATGCCCGTAATCGTCGGCGATACGGCGATTGAAATGCTCAACCAACAGTGGAATGTCTTCACGGCGTTCGTTGAGCGAGGGTACCTGCACAACAATAACGGCGAGGCGATGGTACAAGTCTTCCCGGAAACGGCCGCCGGCGATCTCGGCGCGCAGGTCTTTGTTGGTAGCAGCCAGCACGCGCACATCTACCTTGATTTCTTTGGAGTCGCCCACGCGGGTGATTTTGCTTTCCTGCAGGGCGCGCAGCACTTTGGCTTGCGCGTCGAGGCTCATGTCGCCGATTTCGTCGAGGAACAGGGTGCCTCCGTTGGCCGATTCAAATTTGCCGGGACGGTCGGCAATGGCGCCGGTAAAGGAGCCTTTTTTGTGACCGAACAATTCGCTTTCAATAAGTTCAGCGGGGATGGCGGCACAGTTGACTTCCACCATAGGCCCGTCTGCCCGGTTGCTTTTTTCGTGTATCCACCGCGCAACGAGTTCTTTGCCCGTCCCGTTTTGGCCCGTAATCAGTACCCGGCTTTCGGTGGGCGCTACTTTTTCCAGCATTTTTTTGATGGCGAGAATAGGGCCGCTATCGCCGATCATATTGACTCCTTTGCTGCTTTTTACCTGTTTGCGGAGTACCTGGGTGGTATTGACGAGTTCGCTGCGATCCAGTGCGTTGCGCACCGTGATGAGCATGCGATTGAGGTCGGGCGGTTTGGAAATGAAATCGAACGCCCCTTTTTTTACGGCTTCAACCGCTGTATCAATGGTGCCGTGGCCGCTTACCATGATGACGGGGGTTTCGGGAGACAGGATTTGCAGACGTTCGAGGGCTTCGATGCCGTCCATTTTGGGCATTTTGATGTCGGTGATGACAACATCGAATTTTTCTTTCTGGACTTTAGCGACACATTCAAGTCCGTCACTGGCTTCGTCCACTTCATACCCTTCAAATTCAAGGATGTCGCGCAGCGTGCGGCGGATGGGCATTTCGTCGTCAACAATCAGGATTTTTGCCATTTTTTTTGAGTAAAATTAAAGCGGAACGCAAAGGAAATCTATTTGGGGACAAGCTGGGAGGATAGGGCGTTATTTTTCTTTTTCTTCACCGTTGTGACTTTGGGCGGTGAAGGCGTTTTACCTTTGTTTTGGCGTAATTTTCTGCCGCCTCACCAAAAACAAATCAATCAAAGAATATGAACAAAAAAAACCTTTTCCCCCTCTTGTTGCTGGCGCTGTTTGCTGCACCGCTGTTTGCCCAGTTTGACCCGGTGCGTGAAACCGAACGTATGATGTCGTTTGGTTCCCGCCCGTGTTATCGAATGGAATTTTCCGACACAGAAGCCGGTATTGTGGAAAGCGTATGGAAAGATTTTGCCCGACAGAATTTTAATGCCCGTCTGAAAAAAAGCAAGGGCGAATGGGCGGCAACCAAACTGAAAGCCGGTATTATGGGCGAAGAACCCTTTGCCATTTATTCCACCATTGAAAAGGATGGCGATCGCACGGCACTTAATGTATGGATAGATGCCGGCTCCTACTTCCTTAATCGCCGCGACAATCGCGGACGCAATGAAGAAATGTTGCGCGCCCTGCGTCAATGCTACTTTGACATTCGTCGTGCAGCCATCGGGAAGGAATTAAAGGCAGAGGAAAACCTGCTGAAAGAACTCGAAAACAAACAAAAACGCCTCGACAAGGAGAACGAGCAACTCCGCCGTGATATCGAATCCTGGGAATCAAAAATCCAGAAAGCAAAACAGGACATCGTCAACAATGAACAGACGCAGGAAACCAACCTCGTAGAACAGGAAAACAAACGCCGTCTCGTAGAAGAAATCCGCCGCCGGCTGGAGAACGTAGAAAGCGAAGGCGGAAATTAAGCGAACCGTTCCTTACTTCGGTTTCCAGTTGACCCCCATTTGTTGGGCATATTCTTCCAGGGGGCCTAGGCCGACTTCGGCGCGGCGTTTATTGACATGGGCCTCGTCTTCGATGTCGTGGAATTTCCAACCGCCGGTAGCTTCGTCGCGCACCACTTGCGAACCGTACACCTGAGGCTGGTTTTTCCGCATACGAATACGGTCGAGCAGGTAAGCAAGGGATGATTTGC
>JANRLZ010000005.1:0-8155 GCA_033762055.1 Saprospiraceae bacterium | reverse complement strand
CATAAACGATCACTCCTTCCACGGCGCGGAGTTTGCCCAATCCAAGCGTTTGATCCTGTCCGGCAGTCACCGTGGCTTCACGTAAAATGACGTTTTGCGTTGTATCAGTTTGTGCAAAAACTGCAAACGGGTAAAATAAGGCCAGCGTCACTGGCCGGATGAAACGGGAGCGGGTGTAATCCATGTTTTGTGCGACCATCCGTCGCTCAGTTTTGTCAGATCAAGTTCGGGATCAAATAGCAATTGACTGGGGCGAGCATTGAGGGTTACATAAACTTCGGCACGCACTGTGGGATTGTCAAGACCCTTTTCCTCGTAGTGTTTTTTTAAAAAATGGGCGTATTGCAGGATTAAATCCGGCTGCATCGCCATTTGTTTTTCCTGATGCGGGTTTAAAAATTCGCCATTCAGCACCTCTCCTTCTCGCCCGGTTCGGGAATCTTTTACATAAAAGACCGCCGTTCCGGCCTTTTCCATCAACATGACGCGCCACGAAAAACGATACCCTTCTTCCGTCCAGAAAACATTGCCCGGATACAGCAGATAACGCCAGGGAAAGACTATTTGAAAAACAAAGTGCGCCAAAAGGAGGGCAAAAATCCAACCTGGCGTCCGATTTACCTGCATCGGTGTTGATTTTATCGCGGATTTTTGACAAAACCGTGGCCATTTGCGCCCCCACATACGCAAACGATTTTGCCAACGCTTATGCCATTCTTCTGAAAAAAAGACCAGTGTAGCGCCCATCATAACCAGCGGAAAAACACCGATCTGAAACATCATTCCCGTTACACTGTGGAAAAAAATCACCGTCAAATAAGCCCATAGTCGGGTGCGTGACCACATCAGCCAAAAAACAATCGTGACATCGTACAACATACCAGCCCAACTAAACAACCAGGGGGTACATTCATAGCGCATCAGCCAGCCAATGACGGGCAACCGGTCGTTGGCTGGTATCCAGATTTTCAATGGAAGGGCATGCAGCAGCCAGTCGCTGTTAATTTTCCAACACCCGGCGAAAATGTAAACGATGGCCAGTTGCAGTTGAAAAATAAATACCGTCCAACGTGGAACCTGCGTCTGAAACGAGGATGGTTTTCGCCAGGCATCCAGTGAAAAAGCGCGATTCGCCGGTGTAAGCGCCAGTAAAAAACAGGCAATGCTGACAAAATAATAGTGGTTCAGGTAATAGGTGAGGTCTATCAGTTCGGTGTAGGTAAACAGCAGGAATTGCGCCCAGGCGGCATACCGAAAGTACCCGCCCAGCATCACGCCCAGCGAACTGATAAGCAGAAGCCCGTGTACTGCGTACATGCCCGCTCCCGGCAGTGGTTCTATCCATTCGAACCCGAAATATTTAAAATGAAAAGTCGGGCAAACGTAGTGGTCGTTTACCCAACCCAGCGCGATAAACCGGAGGGTACTGAAAATCAGCATTGCCCCGATGATTACGCGCATGGTGACCAAAGGGGCAATACTAACGGGTGTTTCTAACCAATTTCGGACGGATCCCGATGTCATGGACAGGTGTAGTTCACGCTCTGGCGATTAGTCGCCATCGCCGCTGCTGAAGGTGATGGCGATACCCAGCAACGACGACAGATCACTTTTAAAGAAGCGGGTCATTTTGGATAACTCGACATACAGGGCTTCGAGTTGTGGGCTGTTGTTGGCAATTTGTTCCGACAAAGCGGGAGATTCCGGCACGGCAGCAAGGGCTGATTTCAGGGCAGCCAGCTGGGCCTCGGTACCGGCGATCAAGGTATTGCCGCCTTCCACACTTTCGAGATATTCCCGAAACCCGGGGCCGTCCTGGCCATTGCGGGCGCGCCCGTACCAGCTGTTCTCCACCGCAGCAAAATGGGCTTTCAGCATCGTTAGCGACAACCCGCTGTAATATGCCTCCACCAGTTGTGGCTCCGCCTGGGTCTGGCCGGGGCGTTTGCCCATGGGGAGACCCAGTTTGAAATTTTTGATGGATTCGTAGCTGCGCACAAATTCGTTGTACAGCTGTGAGATGCTGCTCCCCACGTCGGTACCGTCATTTTGGATAAATTCGCTGGAATAAGCGCTATTCCAGGTATTTACCACTTCCGAGATACGGCGCTGAAGATCATTCACCAGCGCCTGAAGGTAATCGCGGCGCTGTGCATCGGCGGCAAAAAGCGCAGCAACTTCATCGGCGCTTTGGTTTTGGCCATAAATGAGGTATTCAATGGCTAAAAAGCCGCGGGCATCGCGGTTAAAATCCTCCAGATTCCATTGGCCTGCGCCAACAGCCGATTCGATCTTGGCCGTGCCGGCTGGAAAGGTTCCCACTTCTTCTACCAACCCTTTTTTTAGCCCGGCTTCGCCTGAAGGACCAAAATTCCAGGCATTGGCATATTGCCAATCGGTGTAGGCAGCTGCCCACGCAATCTGCAAGGCAGACAATTCAGTGCCGGTGGGATTGGCAATAAAAACGCTTGTTTGGGTTTTGAATGTTTCAATCCGGCCCAATAAAGCGGTGTAAGACGGTTTGATCAGATTGTCAGCATAATGCCGGAGCATGGCTTGTCGGTCGAAGGAACTACCTGGCTCCTCTTTCCCTCCGGAATCACAGCCGGTAAGGGGCAACAGCGCCGTGCAAATAAAAACAAGCAGATGTGGAAAAAATTTCATGGGTAACATGCGATTTTTGAAAGGCAAAGTTGGGGCAAGAATTAACCCGCCCCAATGCACTAAACAATTTTAAATCTGACAAGAGTCATCTTCCTTGTTCAGCCACCCAATTTTTTCTGAAATCCTCGATTTCCTGATCACTGAAGCCGTAAACTGCTTTCAGTTTACTGATAATCTGGGTCATTTTGGGCAATTCGTTGAGCGGGTCGGTGATAAACTTGTAAGCGGTTGGGACGCCGTTGTAGGGGGCATTGAGCAAAGTCAGCACTTCGTCTATTTCGCTATCGGTAATTTGTTTGTACGCTTGCGGAATCGTTCGCCAGCCATGAATAAAGCCCACGCATTCGCCATAGGCGTGCAGGGCGCCGGCCTTGTTGGCGTCGGTGGGGTTGGTGGCGCTCATGGTTGAAATCACGCTGTGGCAATAATTGATGACCGTCGCTGCATTTATTTTTTCCCAGGTGAGGCGGATGGTGGCCAGTGCCCGGTCGCGCTCATCGTTGTATTCGCCACCGGCTTTCAGGGCTGCCTGGAGTTCGATGAAAGCGGCTTCCATTTGTGAATACATGCCTGTTCCGTCGTTTTTATCGCGACGGGCGGCGTAATTGGCCATGAATTTATCCGGATTGGCGGCATTTGCGGCCGTGGGCGTGTTGGGAAAATCGGGGTGCGCGCCAAAAATACGAACCAGTTGGTCGGCCGTAGCCGGGGTGAGATTGCCTTGCATGAGTGCTACGGCGTGGTTGTACAAAGCGGCGCCAAAAAGTCCTTTTTCCACCATTTGCTCGATTTCCAGGCCGTTTTCTTCAAAAAGATAGGCGCCGTAGGTACCTCCCTGACCGGCAGGGGTACCGGGGATATAGGCGCCACCGCTTGCCTGCGATAATTGTTCGAACCAGTTGCCTGCACCGTCGAGCCGGTCGGCGTAATACGTCGTGGTGATACTTTTTACACTGGGGTTGCCGGCGTTGTACAACTGCGACAGCGTCGAGTAATCCACAACCACACCGGTGGTACGCCCTTTTTTGGTTTCTGCCACCAGGGCTTCCAGTTGGGCGCGAACGGCATCCTGCGTCGCGGTGTTGATGGCAAAAGAAGCGCCGTCATAAGCGGCCGGAATGATGAGCGGGGCTTTTTCTTTTTCACCGCAGGCGGAAAAAAGAAGCAGGAGAAAAAGACTTGATAAAGCAAGTTTGCAGGTATGAGACATACGTTTGGAATTGAAAATTAGAGATGAAGGGTTTCATCTGATAATAGGCCGGGGTAAGAAGGGCAAAACTCTTGTTTTTATTTGGATTTGTTCTTCATAAGAAGAAAAAAACTTGTCAAACGAATGTCATTTGTATCAATCTGATGAATTTAAGCATAAAAAAAGGCCGCAACTGCTGTCAGCGCGGCCTTTTTTACAATAAACGAGGCTCGATATCAAAAACACCAACCGCCCCCCTTGCGGACAACTTCAGCGACGAGGCGGCGTTTAGCCTTCACGTTCACCGGCGGGTATTTCGTAAAACGTTTTACACCCATCAGGAAGGTTTTCAACAGATCTCCTTCGGCGAAAGAGGCCAGTGCATCCGTAGCGTTTTTGGTCATGCGCGCAGTGGCATCGTGCAAAAAGACTTGCAACATAGCGTCATACACTTCCTGGTTATTCGGTTTTTCGGTTTTTTCAGCCAGTTTCTGCACACGCAGCAGCAAGGACTCTGCAGCATAAAGATCAATGAACATATCGGCACAATTCATCAGCAATTCCTGCTCTTCCTTGAGATTGAGTTTGCCGTCCATCTGCATTTTGGCGGCGCCGCCGGCCACCATCAAAATCAGCTTTTTGAAATCGGAAACGGCCTTTACTTCTTCGGCATAGGCGCCTTCGAGGCGTTCCATAGACGGCATGGAAGTCAGCTCTTTTTGCACTGCCCAGGCGGGTCCGACAATATCCAGCTGTCCTTTTAAGGCGCGTTTAAACAACTGATCTACCATCAGCATACGGTTGATTTCGTTGGTGCCTTCGTAAATACGATTGATTCGGCTATCGCGGTAAGCCCGGGCTGCCGGAAACTCTTCACTGAATCCGATGCCACCGTGAATCTGTACATTTTCGTCCACACAATAATCCGTCACTTCCGAGCCGAAAACCTTCAAAATAGAACACTCAATAGCGTATTCCTCGGCTGCTTCCAGCGTTGCTTGTCCGAATGATTTACCTTCTGCTTCTTCTGCCGCTTTTTTGTCTTGCATGCATTGAGAAGTGCGATATGCCGCGCTCTCAGCGGCAAAATTGCGAATGGCCATTTCGGCGAGTTTATACTGTATAGCGCCAAAATTGCCGATGGGTTGTCCGAACTGATGGCGTTCATTGGCATAAGAAGTAGCCATTTTTAGCACCTCCTTGTTGCCTCCAATACACATCACACCTAATTTATAGCGCCCGATATTCAAGGCGTTAAAAGCGATCAGGTGACCTTTCCCCACTTCTCCCAACACATTCCCGGCGGGCACTTTTACATTTTCAAAAAAGACCTGCCGGGTAGAGGAACCTTTAATACCCAGTTTGTCTTCTTCAGCGCCCAGACTGATACCCGGCGACTTAGCTTCTACAATAAAACCAGTAAATTTCTCAGCATTTACCTTGGCAAAAACGATAAAAATATCGGCAAACCCGGCATTGGAAATCCACATTTTCTGGCCATTCAGTACATAATGTGAACCGTCGGCACTAAGGTCCGCGCGGGTCCTGGCATTCAGCGCATCGGAACCGGAGCCCGGTTCAGTCAGGCAGTAAGCGGCTTTTAAGTCGCCCGAAATCAGTTGAGGTAAAAACTGCTGTTTCTGCGCTTCCGTACCAAAATAGAGGATGGGAAGCATGCCTATGCCGGTATGTGCCGCGAAGGGGACGCTGAAAGAACCCATTGGGCCAAATACATCGGCAATAACCGTGTTGGTGTTGGTGTCGAGTTCCGTACCGCCGTAAACAGCGGGCATGTGTGCGCCAAGCAAGCCAAGATCGCCCATTTTTTTGAGCAGGGAGGCCGCGAGCCCAGGCTCCTGTTTTTCAATTTTGTCGCGATTGGGGTGAATCTCGTTTTGAAGAAAATCAACCGCCATTTGTTTGACCATTAATTGTTCTTCATTGAGTTCTTCAGGAATAAATACGTCCTGCGGACGGCTATCGCGAATCAGGAATTCGCCGCCTTTGAGGATATTGGAAGTTTCGACTGCTGCTGACATAGTGTGGTGTATAATAATCCGCCGGAGGAAATCGCTGACGGGAATTTATGGTTAAAAAAAGTGTTGGTATGAGCGAAAACGCATTTAGCGAATTTTCGTTGCAAAGTTATTCCCTTATTTATCAACCAGACAATAGCGGCTGCTATTTTTTCGCTGCCAAATTTTTTTGGCAAACAAAAAGGAATGACCCTACATTACCGCCCGAATAACCAGATATCCGTTATTTTCCAGCAATTATGGCATTTGAAAAGCCGCAACTAAGTTTTTGGCAAATAGTAAACATGAATTTCGGTTTTTTTGGCATCCAATACAGCTTTGGGCTCCAGCAAACCGCAATCAATCCGATTTACTCATTTTTGAACGCTGATCCGGAGCAATTACCCTTGCTCAACCTCGCCGGCCCCATGACCGGGCTGTTGGTTCAACCCCTTATCGGCGCCCTGAGCGACAAAACCTGGCACCCCCGCTGGGGCAGGCGTAAGCCTTATTTTCTGATCGGGGCCATTTTTTGCAGCTTGTGTTTGTTTGCATTTCCATTCAGCAGCGCACTCTGGATGGCTGCAGGGCTTCTATGGATACTCGACGCCGCCAACAATACCGCGATGGAACCCTACCGTGCATTTGTCGCAGATAAACTGCCGGAATCACAATACGGGATGGGTTTTCTGACCCAAAGTTTTTTTACCGGACTGGGTATTACGCTCGCTAATTTGTCGCTTTTCTTTTTTCAGAGAAACATTGTCGGCATGTCGGCCTCGGGCATTCCTTATTGGGCGTACGGATCATTTTTTGTTGGAGCGGTGTGTTCGATCAGTTCGGTGTTGTGGTCATTGCATACCACTCCGGAGATACCGCCCACAGAAGAAGAAATGGCGTATATCAAAAACAATCAACACGGTGTATTTCAACCTTTTGTAGAAATAATTGACGCCATAAAAAATATGCCCAAAAGCATGTGGCAACTGGCGCAGGTGTATCTGTTTCAATGGTATGCCTTGTTTATATACTGGCAATATTGCTCGCATAGCATCGCGCAGTCGGTATGGAAAACATCTTCCAAGGAAAACAAAAGTTTGTACGAAGAAGCCGTTGCATGGACCGGGCTGATCAATGGCTGGTACAACATCATTACCTTTCTTTCGGCGTTCGGGCTGGTTTGGCTGACTAAAAAATATGGCCCGAAATGGGTCCATTTTACCTGTTTGGTCGTTGCGGGAATCGGCCTGCTTTTATTTGCAAATATTGAAAACAAATACCTGCTATTTGCCCCGATGACGGGGTTTGGTATCGCCTGGGCCAGCATGATGGGTGTACCCTACATGCTGGTTGTCGGCAGCATACCCAAAGAAAGATTCGGGGTGTACATGGGAATAATAAACATGATGATCGTTATCCCGATGATTTTTCAAACCTTGACTTTTGGTACAATCTACCAATCGGTACTGGGCAACAACCCGGGCAATGCCATCATGATGGCGGGTATATTGTTACTGATGGCCGCATGGGCGGTAACCAGAATCACAGTTCGAAAAAGCCCGGAAGTGATCGTCAATCCACCCATGGGCGGACATTAAACACAGAGAGGAAGAAAAAATGTACGATTCGAAACTCCATCCGGCAATCCTTCAATTGGTGCTGGAAAAAGAACTCGGTAAAGACCTGGCATTTCAGGCCCGTCTGATGGCCAATGTCCAACCGATCCGCACCTTGTATCAATCCATTTATAGCGGCCATCCGGAGGCAGAAAAAAGTTTTGAACGATTGATCGAGATCGTGTTGAACGCTGCTGCGCATCGGCCGGAAAATTTAAGAAAAAAAGATGCTGCCAAATTGAAAAAAGGGACCTGGTTTTTAAGTAATGAACTTGCCGGGATGAGTTTATATGTAGACCGTTTTTGTGGAAATTTAAAAGAATTACCGGAAAAACTGCCCTATCTGGAAAATCTGGGGGTAAATTTTTTGCACCTGATGCCCTTGTTTCAAAGTCCGCCGCATGAAAGCGACGGCGGGTATGCCGTTTCTGATTTTCGCAAAGTGGATGCCCGGTATGGAACAGATGAAGACCTGAAATTCGTGGTCGAAAAAATGAACGAACGAGGAATGTATCTGATGCTCGACATTGTATTAAATCATACCTCACATGAGCACGAGTGGGCAACCAAAGCGAAAGCAGGAGATAAAGCATACCAGGATTTCTACTATTTTTTCCCGGATCGGGTGCTGCCCGACCAGTTCGAGCAAACCATGCCGGATATCTTCCCTG
>JANRLZ010000004.1:0-9383 GCA_033762055.1 Saprospiraceae bacterium | reverse complement strand
CACGGCGCAAGGAATTATAGTGGATACCTTTGATTTTCTGAAAGAGAAAAAATATCAAATCCCAACCTTGGAAATCCTGCCTAATCGAAGGTTTTTTAACTTAGTTGAAAACCAATTTGTCCAGCCACCTGCTAAAACTATAGCCAAAGCAGAGTGGTTTTGAACGACTATAGAGCGAGCACAGGTTTGCTGAGTCGCTGAAAGTTGAAGGTGATGAGTGATTGAAGTTCCTCTTTGTAGGAGTTGATGTTTTCAAAAAAGGCCAAGATTGCTCGTCGGAACTCCTCAAAACTTGGATAGAATTTGGTGTTGATGACCTTTTTTCGGAGGAATTTCCAAAGTCGCTCAATGAGGTTCAAATTAGGGGAATATGGAGGCAAAAAGAGTTGGACAATGCGGGGGATTTTGTCCAGCCAAGCCTGCAATTCGACGTTTCTGTAATATCGGGCATTGTCCCCTATGACATAAACTTGTTCTTTGTCAAGGTTGTTCGCCTGTATCTTTTCGTACAGCTCAATAGTGGCTTGGGCGTTGATGGTATCTGCTTCTATGACGATTACCTCCTGCGGCTTGTGGGCGTTCATCGCACCATTGATATTGATGCGGCGACGGCCAGAATTGGTAGGTATAGCCTTCTTTTCGCCGCGCTTGATCCAGGCATAAGTGCTGCTGGTATTATGTTGAGGGTGAACTGCATCCACAAAATAGATCGATTCGTGTTCTCCGATTTCGCACAAAAAAGGCATCAGTTGTTCTAAAAAAGCATCTTGTTCTGCCTCGTCGAAGTTGCCTGGAACCTCGCTGGTCTTCTTGTAAACAAAATTCAGTTTCTCCAAAATCAAACGAACGGCGCTCAGCGAATACTCAATCCCAAAGGTTTGCAAGATATACCCCTGAACCTCTTGTGCGCTGGAATATATGCCCGAGGAAACCTCAGAATCCAAACGTTTCAACTCATCCGCGCTCAATTTGCCCATGTAGGGAACATAATGACGGTCAAGATATTTTTCCAAGCCGTCTGACTCGTATTTCTTCCGGCAGTTGCTGATCGAACCACGTCCAATGCCCAAAATTGCCTCAATCTCATCGTAACCTTTGTTCATGTCCAACAAAATCAACACAGATAACTTCATGTACGCACTCTTGTCACGGGTGTTGCCTCGCAACTCCTCAACAAACAGGCGCTCTTCCGGTGTCAGTAAGTGTCCAAACATGAAGCAAATTTATGATTTTATCGCGAATCGTTCAAAACCAATCTGCTTGGGCTATATCACTTGGATGAAGCAATTAATGTATATGTGGTGGGTAGTGTTGATGTAGGGAGTGGTGTGGCACCTTTACCTCATGCAGAAAAAAACAATATGATGGTATTTAACCACGGTACGGGTGAATATATTATTGCGCACGAATTAGGCCATAATCTTGGATTGTTACATACACATCAAGGTAACAATCCCATTCCTAACACTGGATTTTGTAATTTACTGGATCCTAATTCTGACCCGATAACTACAGGCGACCTGATCGTAGACACCCCAGTTGATCCTAGCTTTCTTCTATGTGGCCTTTCTACGGAGTGTCCGATAGCCACAACTCCATGTACGCCTA
Organism: Saprospiraceae bacterium; assembly: GCA_033762055.1. GTDB lineage: Bacteria > Bacteroidota > Bacteroidia > Chitinophagales > Saprospiraceae > M3007. The sequence continues at coordinate 7,775 of JANRLZ010000004.1, read as the reverse complement.
CCTGCACTACTGGATCTGGAGCAACATATTCATACTCAAACTATTGGACAAATAATATCATGGGATATTATCGGAGTTGTTTACCTCAAGTCTTGACAGATGATCAAAAAGATAGAGTCATAACCAACTTAATGAATCATCCAGGCCTTGAATATTTGCGAAACAGTGTGGAGCCATCATGTAACAACGACATTTCTGAAATTGGTGTCGTAAATAAATATTGTCAATTTTCTGCACCTTCACCAGAAATCATTCCGATTAAGGATATTAGGATAAAACAAACAAATTTAACAACAATGTGGGAGACAACACGCAACACAGATACAAATGGAGAATATGAGATATTCGGAAGCAATTTTTCTAACTTAGTTCAAGTAAAACTAAACCCAAGGCCCAGCCACCCTCTCATTGGGATGATCCTTCAAGACCCGACATCTGTTCCTCAAAATTATCATCCTAAAAATGGCTGTAATGATTTCGACATAATTAGAGTAGGGAAGCATGTTCTCAGCCAAGGAGCCCTTACTCCACCCTATGCATACATAGCCGCCGATGTAAATCTAAATGGGACAATTACTATGTATGATGTTAATTTAATGCGTAGGGTTATTTTAAATGTCACACCAGATTTTCCTGCTGGCACTTGGCATTATGTGCCAGAGTATTATTTCTTAGATCCCTTATTTGAAGATGCTTTTGAGACTTTTCCTTTTACGGCAAATTATAATGGATTATCATATCCATTATATCTAGATGAAGTTATATTAGATATGAATAACAATTTGGCGGCAGATGCAAATTCATGGTCTTTCAGAAGTATAAAGATGGGAGATGTAGATTGCAACATGCTTGTTGATGAATTCTCCTCAAATAATCCTGAAGGCGGGTTAGTTAATGTGGAATTTGCTTCCGGTATCTGCACACAAAACAATGACATAATAACAATTACAGTAATGGGTAGCCCCAACGAGCCAATTGCTGGCTATCAAATGGGCATTTCATTTGACACAAATAAAATTCAATACCTTGGATCTTCGGCAGGAAATTTGACGGATTATAACCCTGAAAACATACATGAATCACAGGGAGAGATAAGGGCTTTATGGCATAGGAATGATTTTCAAGCTGAATCATTTACAACACCTAAAATTTTGTTCAAACAACATTTCAAAGTGCTTGCTCCTTTTTGTGACCTCACCAATGCCTTTGAGTTGAATGATGATGTTCTTCCTCTACATTTCATAAATAATAATTTATCGAGTATCGCTGGTGGAGTTGTGGTCAACTACACCGTTGAATCTCCCAAAGGAAAACTACTGTCAGTTTACCCAAATCCTGCAGAAAGCAATGCTACGTTTGCATTTGAAGTAAATCAAAATTCATTGGTAGAAATTCGGCTATCGGACTATTTAGGTGGACAGATGAACATGGGTCAGTCATATAGCACAGGCAATCATGCCTATACTTTTAATAATCTGACAAGCCTCGCTAATGGGCCAATAAATTATTCGGTCAATATTGGCGGGGTAACCTACTCTGGCATCTTGATTAAATCACTTCCTTAACAGAGGTAATCATTTTCTCACCTTTACAATTCCCCGAAATACATTTTATTTCGGGGAATTGTAATTTTTACTTTTGTCTATGCGCAAAAATCCACTTTTTCCCCTCCTTCTTCTGACCATTCATCACCTGTCGGCCCAAAATGTCTGGCATGTCAACCTGAACGCAACCGGCAATCAGACCGGAGCCGACTGGGAACATGCGCTAACAAATCTGCAAACCGCTCTGGACGCTGCGGTTTACGGCGACGAAATCTGGGTTGCCCAGGGTACGTATTACCCCACTGATAGCCTGGATCGCAGCATTTCTTTCAATCTGCCGAAAGGGGTGGGCCTGTATGGCGGTTTCGCCGGCATAGAGACCGACCGGGAACAACGAGCACCCCAAACCTTTACAACCATTTTGAGCGGCGACATTGGTGTGACGGGTCTGCGAACGGATAATTCCTATCATGTGGTGACCATCTTCCAGGGCGACGACAATACGGTGCTGGATGGATTTTCCATTATTTTGGGGTATGGTGAAAGCGCTTCCATCGGGTTCCCGCATGAGTTCGGCGGGGGGGTGCTGGTTGCCTCCGATATGTTTTGGCCTCTGGCTACGCCGGTCATTTCACAATGCCGCTTCGAATCGAACCGCGCCGGATTTGGCGGCGGGCTTGCCTGTGTAGGCAACGACTGGACGATATGCAGTCCCCGGATTAAAGATTGTGTTTTTACCGGCAATCGCGGTGAGTTTTTCGGTGGAGGGATGTATAAAAACGGCGCCAACCACCCCCAGCGCGCTTTTACGATCGAGCGCTGTACGTTTGAAAAAAACAGGTGCGCACAGTATGGTGGCGGGATAGTACTTTACGAGCCTTCCGATACCGTCAGGGTCGTAGATTGCAAGTTTACGCGAGACACTGCCATTCAGTATGGTGCAACAATGCTTCGGTCAGGTAATCAGTTTGTTCATTATGAATTTACTGGTTGCAATTTCACCGGCAATTACACTGACTCAGGAGGGTCTGGATTGGCTCACGTTTTTCCGGGTTATGCTCCGGCAGCAGAGATCAACTTAAAGGTGCGCAAATGTATTTTTCGGGTCAATCACGACTTTGTTGGCATTGGAAGCGGGATTGCTTCACATGCATTATCAGACCTTGCCCTGCATCGGGTAGAGGTGGCAGAATGCCTGTTTGAAAGCAATTTTTCACAAAATGGCGGGGCAGGCATTTTAATAGAAGGGGGGGATCGCGTCTTTACCGATGCCAGAGTGGATCGCTGTTGGTTTCTGGGCAACCGGACCGGCGCCAACGAAGTTGCCGCCTCATTTTACTACCGCGGCTTTGGCTCTTCGATCATAAAAAATCAAAATACCATTACCAACTCCGTTTTTATGCACAATGACGGCGCCATTGTCTCATTAGGCGGCAACCCGTCCATCACGCATACACGAGCGGCCAACTGTTCGTTTTACAACAACGGCCCCGTCCCTTTTATCAAATACTGGGGGGTGGAAAATCATCCGGACACCCTGGTGATGACCATGCAAATCCTCAACTCTGTCATCTGGGAACCACAAACAGAAGGCGTGCACCGTCTTTTTTTTAACAACGACCCGGTTAACTTCAGTGTGCAGGATTATCGGGTGGAACACTCACTGGTACACCTCTCCGATTGCGAATACAATGGCTACGACCCCTGTGGTGAAGGAATGATCTACGACACGCCGCCCGGATTTATTGATCCTGAATTCGGCATCACCTTGGAAACCTGGTTCTGTTCACCACCGCATAATCGTGGCAGCAACCTGGTAGCAGATACGTTTGGCCTGACACAGGATTACTGGGGAAACCCTCGCATTGTAGCCGATACAGTTGATCTGGGCGCCTACGAGATTGCCGGCCCCTGTTTTACGAATGCCGACGAAATTCCTTCTCAGACCTTGCCCGTCGGTCTCCGTTTGCTCCAAAACCCGATCAAAAGTGGCGAAACCTTTGGAATTGAACTGTTTTCACCCATCCCTTTCGATCTCCGTATCCAAATCGCAGGCCTGGATGGCCGCACCATTTGGCAAAGCAGCCTGCAAACCATGTTCTCCGTTCCGCAAACCCTGCAAGTCAATACTCACCAATGGCCTCCCGGCCTTTATACCATTCATCTATCCGACCCGCAAGGCCGTTCGATAAGGGGGAAAGTAGTAGTTTGGTGAGGCTTTTCTTTCCGTAGACAGGGCGGGTTTGTACAAACAAAGGGCGGATATATACACAGGTTTTGCACTAATCTGCGTATAAATCCGCCCTATCTTCAGGAAATACCTCCCCCTTATTCTTTCACTACTTTGCCGCTCCACACGGGCCGGCCTTCACAAAGTGCGCGCACCACATAAATGCCTGCCGGACAATGTTGCAGCGAAAGCGGCAAACTGTTCTCGCCTTCCTGCGCCGTGCCCTGGGCCACCGTTCTGCCGGTGAGGTCGAGTACCGACACCTGCGTTTCAGCCGGCAGCGGCGCGTCGAATTCGAGCGTGAATCCGCCGGTGGTCGGGTTGGGAAACAGGCGGGCTTCCTGACGAAGTTGCAGAGGCAGATCACCCACTGCGCTGGTACCGCTTGAATCCAGTCGGGTAAGACAAATATCATCCACCCGCGCCCAGGAAACATACGCGCCGTCGTTCACATTGTAGTCGTTGGAGAGACTGACGGTCAGGTAATCGTAGTTCTGCGTGGCCGTCCATACCGGCGAGGTAAAAGTACCCCAACTGGTATTCAGGATGGGCGAAAGGTAAATTTCATCACAAACACCCGGACAACCGCCATACGTACCCGGCGCACCCACCGAAGCCCGGAAACGAATCCGAACATTGTCTTGCACCGTATTCATCCACATGCCGCAAAAAGACACCTGGTATTGCCCGCCGGCCACAAAATTCACCGGCTGTCCGATGGATTCGCCCACCACCTGGTTGCCCCACATCTGGATGGCGCCATGGGTCTGGCAGGAGTCGAACTGAATTACCTGCGGGGAGTTGCTCACGGTTTGCCAGTTGTTGAGTGTGCCGCCGCTACCGAGGTTGCCGGGGGCATTTCCTTCACTGAATGTACCGTTTTTTACCAGGTTGTTCTCGCAAGGGCAAGGCACTTCGTAGGTCACGGTCAGTCGCGGGCGCTTTGCCGGGTTTTGCTCGTCGGAGGAGTAGTAGATCAGGGCGCGGTAGTAACTTTCCAATTGCAGGGACAACTGGAAGCCGTAGTTGCTTGTCAGGTTGTTTACCATATCCTGCACCATGGCTGTCAGGTTGACGCTCAGGTCGGTTCCGGGGCTGCATTGTGGAGCGAGGGCGACTTGTCCGAGCGTCGTAACGGCGGGCTGGTTGTTCCAGGTCACGGTATTTTCGTTCCAGGCGCTGGTGACACGGCGGATAAAGGCGTCATTATTGCCGCTCAGGCAGGAGTGCGCCGCGCCGTTTTGTTGAATATGGCCGTACAGGTCGAGCGTGGCCGACACGACGGTAGCGCCGAGCGGTACGCTGCCGAGATTGAATTCAAAATATTCGCGCAGCGAGGCCGCCTCCCCTTCGAAGGTCCAGGTCATGGCATAAAACTGCGGGGCCGCGCCGAAATTGGTATTCTGGTATATGCCGCGCTCGTGTACGAAGGCATCCTTGCCATTGTCGGGGCCGGGTTGCAACACGAGGGTGCGGGTGCAGGGATCGTTGCAGGGTTGAACCGGCGCGCCGGGACAAACAAAATTGGACGTGCTGCCGCTGCGGGCAAAACCCGTGGTTCCCATGTAGCCGGGCGACCAGGTGCCGTCGTTGTTGTTGGTGGTTTTGTCTTCCACATTGTTCACGGCGGTGTTGTTGCCGAAAGCCACGCCCTGGTTGAAATCGTAATACAAGACGAGGCCGGTTTCGTTGCCTTGCAGGAAACAATGGCGTTTGTCTGCAATTTCTGTGGCGCTGCGCGCGGTATTCCATACGCGCACTTCGTCCATCAGGCCTTTCCATTCCTGGTTCGAGCCGCCGCCGCCCCATTTTCCGACGCGGAAAGAAGTGATGTTAAACAGGGTCAGGCTATTGTCGGTGTACACCAGCACGCCGTCGTAGTAGGCGTTGATGGTACTGCCCTGTCGCGTGGCGGCCACGTGGTGCCAGGCGCCGTCGCGCAGGTTGCTCGCGGGTACATTGACCGGGCCGACATAACTGGGACCGTCGTACCAGAAGATATTGAGTTCGCCGGAACAGTCGCCGAGTTCGAAGCGGGTATCCGGACCGGCAAAGCCGATGATACGGCGGTAGGTGCCGCTACAACCTGTTTCGGTGGCGCTGGATTTGACCCAGGCCTCGACGCTGAAATCGGCATCACCGCTGACCGGTGCGAAAGTAGATACCAGAAAGTCATCGTTGCCGTCGAAGTGAAGGCTGCGGTTTTCGCATTCATTCTGGGCAAACAGGTTTTCAGATGTAAATGCAAATTTGGAAAAAAGGAGGGTGAGGAGCAAGAGCAAGTTTTTCATGCTGTAATAGTTAAGGAGTGAGATGAGTCGGTTTGCTTCCGGGCTGTTTTGCAGGCCCGTTTTCCTGACTATCGCGGCGTTTGAAAAACCTTACCCTGTGGCGGGAAAAAATATAAATCAGACTTTCCAGGTTTTTGAAACCTGGAAAGTCTAAAATTCCTACGTTTGCCCCATCATGGAAAAGAAACAAGGACAACTCGTGCGCAGCATCACCCTGGCGGGCGCTACTATTCTGGTCGTCAGTTCCGTCATCGGTTCGGGGGTGTACAAAAAAGTCGCACCCATGTCGGCCGAGCTGCTTTCCCCCGATCTGGTGTTGGTGGCCTGGTTACTGGCGGGTTTTATCAGTCTGTGTGGCGCGCTCAGCAACGCCGAGATTGCCGGCATGATGGCCGATTCAGGAGGGGAATACGTGTATTTCCGGCGCATTTATGGCAAATTCATGGCTTTCCTTTGGGGCTGGAGCACATTTGCCGTGATCAAAACTGCTGCGGTGGCCGGTATCGCCTATGTCTTTGCACAATCGTTCAATGCCATTTTTCCACTGCCTCATTTGCCCGAATCGCTGGAAAGCTGGGAGTTTCTGGTGTTCCGTCCTTTTGAAAATGCCGGGGTAAAAGGACTGACCATTACTTTGATTCTGGTACTCACTTTTCTCAATACCCGCGGACTCAAAGGCGCGGCAGCCCTGAGTCACTGGGTGACGCGGTTGGTGATGGTCGGACTGGCGGGAATTGTGCTTTCCGGATGGATCTGGGGGGGCGGCAGCATGGAAAATTTTTCGACGCCTGCGACCAATTATGTAGATCGTTCCTGGGGCGATTTTGGCTTGATCAAAGCCATGTTTACCGCCTTGCTGGCGGCTTTCTGGGCCTATGAAGGCTGGAATACCGTGGGATTTATCGGTGGCGAGATCAAAAATCCGAACCGCAACCTGCCGTTGGCGCTGTTTTCAGGCATGATGATCATCATGGGGGCCTATTTACTGGTCAATTTCACCTACCTGTACGTATTGCCGATTGACCAGATCGTTGCCGTACACGAAGCCAAAAATGATATTGCCGCCGTGGCGGTGGTACGCCATTTTTCCGGTGAATTCGGCGCTACGCTGATCTCCGTGATTATCCTCGTTACCACCCTGGGTTGCACCAATGCCACCATTCTGATGCCGCCGCGGGTGTATTATGCCATGGCGAAGGACGGTCTGTTTTTCCCGCGTGCTGCGGAGATACACCCGGTGTACAACACCCCCAACCCGGCGCTCTGGATGCAGGGCATTTGGGCTTGTTTGCTGGTTTTGTCGGGTAGTTTCGACCAGTTGACCGACATGCTGATTTTTGCGGCGTTCTTTTTCTACGGCGCCACCGCCTTTGGTGTGTTCCTGTTGCGTCGCCGCGAGCCGGATGCCGAACGGCCCTACAAAGTGTGGGGTTATCCCCTGATTCCGGCTTTGTTTGTCGTGTTTTGCGCCGCGCTGATCGTCATCACCTGCTTTACCCACCCGCGCGAAGCCGGCCTGGGCGTCGTACTGATGCTCACCGGCGTGCCGTTTTACTGGAGGTGGAACAGGAAGAATTGATTCGATTGATTCGATTGATTCGATTGATTCGATTGATTCGATTGATTCGATTGATTCGATTGATTCGATTGATTCGATTGATTCGATTGATTCGATTGATTCGATTGATTCGATTGATTCGATTGATTCGA
>JANRLZ010000003.1:0-6773 GCA_033762055.1 Saprospiraceae bacterium | reverse complement strand
CACCACCAGCGGCTCGCCGTCGTTAAAAAATTCGAGCAAACTGACAATGGACTTGCTGTTTACTTCGGGATTGGCTTCGCGCGGATTTTTCGCCATGTCGAGCAAAACACTGCCGTAAACGGGTTTGGAAAAACGGGCTACAAAATAAACATGCTGTTCTTTGGCCCAGGCTTTGGAGATGCGATACCCCGCGATCTCATTGTTGCTTATTATTTTTATGTTCGACGCCAGTACTTCGTCGCGATGCCGCAAATCCACCATCAGGCTCCATTTTTCCCGACTGTCGGGAAAGGTGTAGCGATGTACGCCTACCCGTTCGGTGGCAGTAAGTTCGCATTTGATGCGGTCGCGTTCGAGAAAAACGGAATAATAGCCCGCTTCGGCTTTTTCCTTTTTTTTCAAAAAAGGCGAGGCGTAATCAGCAGGCTCAAGCCGAACGCCGTCGGTAAATGGCATGAAAAGGATATCGCAATAGTCTGCGACGCCCGTTCCGCTCAGGTGGGTGTGCGAAAAGCCGTAAATAATCGAATCGGAGTAATGGTACCCCGAACACCCATCCCAATCCAGCATGTTGATTCGGGTATCGGGGCTCAATTGTACCATGCCAAAAGGCACGGTAGCGCCGGGGTAGGTGTGCCCGTGCCCGCCGGTACCGATGAACGGATTGACATATTTGAGTTGTGCCTGAGCGGTGTAGACACAAAAAAAGCAAGCCATCAGAGAAATAATGCGGAAAATGCGAACAACGTACATAAGCATGATTTAAAAGGCAGGAGTTATTTACACGTTTCTTGAGCGCTCAAAAGTAGGCTGCTTGCAACGGTCAACGTCACGGCACCCCGATTTTGGCAGCTTTTTGGATTAAATTTTTAGGAAGATAAAAATTTTTTAAAAAAAATTATACAAAATAAAGGGGCTTTTTTTCAACAAATCAAAGAGGATTATTGAAAAAAAACAAATATTAATTGAAAAATTAAGTATTTTTTGATTGCTTTTGTGCAAAATACCGAATTCTTGCGGTGTTATATTTTTCAACAAATGCAAAAATCTGTCTTTGCCGGGCGACACCACCTGCCGCACTTTTGTACTGTCAATAAGAAACAACGACGGCGAGAGACAAAGACGCGAGCCAAATATTGACCACCGGAATTGCAACTTTTCATGAGATTATATACGGGAAATCCGAACGCGGCGCAAACGAGCGCCGCGTTTTTTTTGTGCCTGCGCGAACCATTTTCAAGTTTGTCGGTTTATTTACTGCTTCGTTTGATGTAGGGTAATCGGCACATTTTCAGCGATTTGTGCAAAAAACAGGATTCAAACACCCGCAAAATACCGGGCGATAAAGGGCGGCTTGCTGTCCTGTCGGGCGCAGCGAAAAGCCCGCACCTTTGTATCATCAATCGGGGAGAAAAAATGGATGCAGCGATCGGGCCGATTGATCTTCCACTTCGCAGATTTTCATGAGATTATACAAGGGAAACCGGTTCCGGGGCAAAAGAGCGCCGGGACCCTTTTCTTTTTGGCGCCAACCCCTTTGCAGGGACACAAAAAAAGCGCCCCGGGAAAACCGGAGCGCTTTCGGTGCGGGAAGCGAGACTCGAACTCGCACGGCCGTGAAGCCACAGGTGTTTGAGACCAGCGCGTCTACCATTCCGCCATTCCCGCCTCTTTAAAAGTACGCTTCTTTCAAGCGGCTGCAAAAGTAGAAAGATTTTCTTTGATACGCAACAAATAACGCCGTTTGAAAAAATAATCCCGCAAAGGCAGCAAGGCTTCCACATTTCCGGAAGCCGCATTCCAATGATCCAGCAGCGCTTGTACGTTTTTTTTCAATTCATTTTCAAGTGATTGCACTTTTTTGACCGTTTCATTGAAACGATCTGTTTCGTATTCAAACTGCAAATCAGCCAGCGCTTCGTTGATGTCCATCATTTCCATCAAAAAATCGGGGGGAAGCGGCGCGTTTTCCATATTCTCACCCAATAATCCATACAACTCCAGCACATATCTAAGGCGTTTGTCGGAATCCGACAGGATATGAAAAGCCTCGTTGTTGCGGGTAGAAAGTTCCAGCGCCTCGTTTTGCCGGACTTCATCAGACAGGGTGTGGAAGTCCGGATGAAATTTTTTGCTGTTCAACAAATAAGCGCGTCGCAATGCGGCCTCATCCACTTGCAGTGCCACCGGCAACCCAAAAAACTCAAAATGATTCATAATCAAAACAATCGCCAGATATCAAGCCCAAGGGCCAGCACCATCAGTCCGATCAACAGGAAAAAGCCGACGGTGATGGCGCGTTCCATAAACACATCGCTGACTTTTTTGCCTGTGATGACTTCCCAGATCAGGAACATAACATAGCCGCCGTCGAGCGCCGGAATGGGTAGCAGGTTCATAAATGCCAGGATGATGCTCAACGAAGCGGTCACGCTCCAGAAAACACGCCAGTCCCAGGCCGGATCGAACAATTTACCGATGCTGATCACGCTGCCCAGGTTATCTTTTACCGACAATTTTCCTTTGAACATTTGCCCGAACGCGCGAATCTGGTCGCTGAGGAAGTTCCAGCCCATTTCAACCCCGGCCGGAAATGCCTGGGCGAGGGAGTAGCTGCGCGTTTCTTTTTTGAAAACACCTTCCATTGAAGTAGAAACTCCGATGGTGCCGTGCTCGCTGATACTAACATTTTTGGTTACCGTATCGCCTTTGGCGGTAACGACGCCGAAGGGCACGTTTTGATTTTTGAATTTTTCGGCCAGTGGTCGAAACTCGTCGTAAAACTGCATGGCTTGTCCGTTGACGGAAATGACGCGATCACCTTTTACAAAGCCTGCGTTGGCAGCGGGTTTTCCGGCGAGGGCGCTGTCAACGACAAAATAGACACGGGGCGCCAGCAGGTCATTTTTGAGTATTTTGGGTAGTTTTCCGGCAAATTCATCAGAAATGGCGATATTTTGTTCTTCGCCACCGCGCATTACCGTAACCTGGCGTGCGCCATTGAGCATAACTGCTTTCCGAAAATCATTGGGATCCACCCGATCGAATGGCTGGTCGCCTACTTTAATAATCAGGTCGCCTTGCTGGAAGCCGTTTTTCAGCAGCAGCGAGTCGAATGCCATGCCGTTTTGGCGCAATTCGCTGGTAGGAATATATTCTCGTCCCCAGCCCCAAAGTACCATGGCGAACAGGAAAAAGCCAAGCAGGAAATTGACTGTGACGCCGCCAATCATGATAATAAGGCGTTGCCAGGCGGCTTTGGCGCGAAATTCCCAGGGTTGCGGAGGCCCCTGCATTTGCGTTTTGTCCATGCTTTCGTCAATCATGCCCGAAATTTTTACATAACCACCCAAAGGCAGCCAGCCAATCCCGTACTCAGTTTCACCGCGTTTGCGACTGATCAGGGAGTTGAAAGGGGGGGCGTCGAAGAACAGGTAAAATTTTTCTACCCGGGTTTTAAACCATTTTGCGGGCGCGAAGTGGCCCAATTCATGCAGCACAATGAGGATGGAAAGGCTCAGCAGAAACTGGAGAACGATTGATAATGTATCCATTAATGGGTAGAATCCGCCATTTGGGCGGAGGGATGGGTGAAAACTGGATGGAGAATGAAAAACGGCTTCCGTTGTTTGGGGCAAAACTACGGAAGCCGTGCGCAAGATTTACCATGCTTCGATGAATCACTGAAATTAGCGCCCCTAACTCCCGATTTCACGGTAACGCTGGCTGTTGGCCGGGTCAATTTTGGTCATGATTTGGATTACCCGGTCTTTTTGTGGTTTGGGAGCAACTTTCCACATTTCAACCAGTTCGTCGCGTTTGGCATACGAAAACATCTGAATTATCATCGAATTGAAATAAGCGGCGCCTACTTTATCAACTTCTTCCAAAGCCAGCAAAATAGCGGCTTTGGCAACATCGGCATCGGTGGTAAACATATCCAATCCTTTGCGATGGTAGGTGTACATGGCGGCCCGGAAAGGACGGACGCGTGGATTGAGCAGGTTTTCCATGATCCAGTAACGATTGCGGTTTTTACCACCATCGGCCGGGCGCCAGCCCGGAGCGCTGTTGCTGTTGGAGTTTTGGATGTTGGTCACAATTTTTTCGGCCATGGAAAGATGGGTTTCTCCGCCAAACTGGGAGTAGGAATCGTAATCCATACCCAAGATCACATACACATAAAAGGCAAGCAATGCTGGAAGGTTCTGATTTTCAGGGTTTTCGCGCAAAAACTCGATGGGCTGGTTTTGTTCGTAAGTGAAAATTACGTCTTTATCCAGGTGCGAAAGCAAAGGCGTTTCATACCCGCTTCCAAAAACGGGGCGGGTGGCCTGGACGGCGAGCTCGGCTTCAAAAACGTTGCCGTCGAGTTCTTTTGAAATGGTGAAAATGAAATTACATTTGATGCGCTCCTCCTGCTCGAATATGTCGGAAGTCCATTTTGTGTTGTTCAAAAAGTCGCGGATGGAGACTTCCAACTGGTCGAACACCTTTCGGTCGTTGCGTTGCAACTGGGGGGTACTCACCCGTACACTGGCGTTGAGTTCGCCCTGCGCCTGGAGCCCGGAAATGCAAAAAAAAGTGGCGAAAAAGAATACAAGTTTGTAGGTCATAACCGCTGAATTGCTGCTGAGAATGAAGGGGTTTGCGGATCGCAACGCCCTTGACGCGTCAAACGTCTTTTTGGTTGGCTGCGTTGCAAATTTCCATGATAATATCGCCGGCTACTTCGATTTTGGTTTTCAATGGAAAATCCTTTCTTGTGCCATCGCGGCGTAAAATGCTGATTTTGTTGGTATCATGTCCAAACCCGGCGCCTGCATCGCGCATGGAATTCAGCACGATAAAATCGAAATTTTTCTTTTCGAGTTTGAGTTGAGCATGCTGGGTTTCATCATTCGTTTCAAGTGCAAATCCGACCAGTAATTGTCCGGTTTTTTTAACTTTTCCCAGTGCGGCGGCAATGTCAACCGTTTTTTCGAGTTCCAGATTCAGGTCGCCGTCTTTCTTTTTAATCTTTATTTCGGAGAATATTTTCGGCCGGTAATCGGCCACAGCGGCAGCCAAAACGCCAATGTCCGTTTGTTCAAAAACGGCCGAACAGGCCTGGTACATTTCCTGGGCCGTCATCACAGGAACAACCTGAATGGCAGAGTGTGCGGGCCGCAGATCGGTGGGGCCCAGTACCAGCGTGACGGAAGCGCCTTCCCGCGCCAGCGCTTCGGCCAGGGCAATGCCCATTTTGCCGCTGGAATGGTTGCCGATAAAACGCACCGGGTCGAGCGGTTCGAAGGTAGGGCCGGCGGTTACCAATGCGCGTTTCCCGTGTAATTTCCCGCTTTTTTTCTGCGTCAGTGCCTGTATGAAATCGGCAATCTCTTCAGGTTCGGCCATGCGGCCGTCGCCGACCAGTCCGCTGGCGAGTTCGCCATGCCCGACTGGTATCAGGTGTGTGCCGTATGACTGCAATCGTTCAAAGTTGGCACGGGTAGCAGGGTGTTGCCACATATCCAGATCCATGGCCGGAGCGACCATAACCGGACAACGCGCCGAGAGGTAAACGGCGCTTAAAATATTGTCACACAATCCATTGGCAAGTTTTGCCAGGGTGTTGGCGCTTGCCGGTGCAATTACCATCACATCGGCCCAAAGGCCCAATTCGACGTGATTGTTCCAGTGGGATTCGGATATGACGTCGGTGTAAACCGGTCGTTTCGACAAGGTAGAGAGGGTAAGCGGGGAGATGAACGCGGTGGCTGCCTGCGTCATCAACACCTGTACTTCTGCGCCTTGTTTGACCAAAAGCCTTGTAAGGAATGCCGATTTATACGCTGCGATAGACCCGGAAATGCCAAGGATAATTTTCATAGTAAGCGGGGCGGAGTACTTATCCGCTCATTTGTATGGATGGCCGATATTTTTTGAATCGTAGCGCCTGTTTTAATGCTGCCGGGTGTCGTGCCGGTCCATATAACGTTTTGTCCAAACAGGATGCGCTGACCGAATTTACGGAAGCCTGCCAGGGTTTTGAGCGGTTCTGCGGCACGTTCTGCGGTTTGTTGGTTGATGGTAGTAATCGTGCAGCGCGCACATGGTTTTACGCCTTTAAATGATTGATGATCAATAACAAAATCTTGCCACTCATCTTCTTCGAATGGTTTTCCGCCGGAAAAAACAAAATTAGGTCGGAAACGGTCCATGGGCAGGGGTTTGTCCATACGTTGGTTCAGTTCGTCGAGCGAAGCCTGACCGATCAACAAATAAGGAAAGCCGTCGGCAAAACTTACGTAATGTCCTTTGGGCGCATAGCGGCCATCGGCGCGACGGCGCGTCGTGTCAGGCATATAGACTAATCGAAGCGGCTGCCCCAACTGTGATGAAAACCACTGGTTGACCTGATCGTCAAGCACGCGTGCCGAACACCGGTCGCTCCAGATTTCAACGCGGGTTTTGGGATGATTTTCAGGTATTATTTCCAGCGGTATTTCGATGCAATCGGCAGGGTTGTTTTTTTGAAACACCCTTAAATTCGGCGCATCTACGGCAACCCCCAACAAAGCCATGGCAGGGATTTCCCGCTGACTCACAAAGCGTCCGTTTTCATCTATCAACATCCACCGTCGGTCGTATTGCAGTCCCCGGCGTTCAGCAACCGCTTCATCCAGGCGAATACCTCCCAACGATTTTACAGGATATATCCAGATTTGAGTCAGCGCGTACATGAGATTGATTCGATTGATTCGATTGATTCGATTGATTCGATTGAATGA
>JANRLZ010000002.1:0-1905 GCA_033762055.1 Saprospiraceae bacterium | reverse complement strand
ACCTGGCGGTAAAAACCGCCGCCCGACTGGCCGAAGAAGGCTATGGCGTCATTACGGGCGGTGGTCCGGGCATCATGGAAGCCGGCAATAAGGGCGCCTGGATGAAAGGCGGCACCTCGATCGGTCTCAACATAGATTTGCCGTTTGAACAACACCACAATCCGTTTATTGCACCCGATCACAACCTGAAACACCGCTACTTTTTTGTACGGAAAGTGATGTTTGTCAAATACGCCCAGGCGTTTGTGGTCATGCCCGGCGGCTTCGGCACCCTCGACGAGTTATTTGAGGTGCTGACGCTGGTTCAAACCAACAAAATCACCCCTATGCCCATTGTATTGATGGGAACGGAATTCTGGGAAGGGTTAAAAAACTGGATCGTGGAAATCATGCTGAAGCGCCACCACAACATCCACGCCGAAGACCTCGACCTCTTCCTCGTCACCGACGACGTGGAAGAAGCCGTTCAGTACATCAACAAATTCTACGCAGAAGACGCCAGCAGGCTGGAGCCGAATTTTGAGTTGTAGGGAAATCCTATACATGTTTAGCCTGTGCGCGCAAACAAAGGTTTTTCGCAGGCCCGCTTCGTAGAAATTCCACACTACCTTTGCCGCGCATGCACACTCCGGCCCCCATTGGTATTTTTGATTCCGGCTACGGTGGTCTCACCGTTTTTCGCGAAATTCGGGCAAAGCTACCGCAATACGACTATATCTACCTCGGCGACAACGCCCGCGCACCCTACGGTCCACGTGATTTCGAGACGATCTATCATTACACCCTGGAATGCGTTCGGCATCTCTTCGACATGGGGTGTTCGCTCGTCATCCTGGCCTGCAACACAGCCTCGGCCAAAGCCCTGCGCACCATTCAACAACAAGACCTCCCCCGCCTGGCGCCCGATCGCAGGGTGCTGGGCGTTATCCGCCCGACAACCGAGCTGGTGGGCAATTTTTCTACAACCCGCCAGGTAGGCGTGCTGGCCACCCGCGGAACCGTTATCTCGCAGTCGTATGTGCTGGAAATCGCGCGTTTTTTCCCCGATGTGAAGGTGTACCAACAGGCCTGTCCGATGTGGGTGCCGTTGGTGGAAAACAACGAACATGAAGGCCCCGGCGCCGATTATTTTGTAAAAAAATACCTCGACGAACTGCTGGTTCAGTCGGCCGATATTGATACCGTAGTGCTGGGATGTACCCATTATCCTCTGCTCGAACAAAAAATCAGGCAATATTTGCCGGGTAAGGTAACCCTGCTTTCGCAGGGAAGCATCGTGGCGGAAAGTCTTTCGGATTACCTGTTGCGGCACCCGGAAATAGAGAATTTGTGTAGCAAAGGCGGTGAAATCCGTTACTTTACGACCGAATCGGCGGAAGATTTTGACAACAAAGCCGCTATTTTTCTCGGTGAAAAAGTGCATTCAAAACACCTTGAGCTGGCAGCAAATACAGAACACCGATTTGTTTGATTACCCATGGCGCAACCCGGCAGCAATAACCTCGTTTTTCGCGGACACATCGCGGCCCTCGACGGCGTGCGCGGCATCGCGATCCTGACGGTCTTGTTGAGCCACTTCCTGATGAAGGAATACTTTGCCAACGAACGCACTTTCTATATTGCGCAGAATGGCTGGATGGGGGTGGATCTTTTCTTCGTCCTCTCCGGCTTTCTCATTACGGGTATTCTGCTTGACGCTCGCGACCGCCCCAACTACTGGTCGGGCTTTTATCGCCGCCGTGCGCTGCGTATTTTGCCCTTGTATTATTTTGCGGTCATTGTCACCTGGCTCACCATTGTTTTTATTGAAAAAGCGCCCGAACGCCTGCAAGGCTACGACTCCTTTGCCTGGTATTTTACCTTCACGCCCAACATCGCAATGGGATTGAAAAATGAATGGTTGTG
>JANRLZ010000001.1:0-5822 GCA_033762055.1 Saprospiraceae bacterium | reverse complement strand
CCTTCAAAAAAACAACCATTGCCTGGTTTGAAGATAATTTCCAGAGCTTTGGAAAAACTACAGATAATAACTGATGCTTACTTAATCTTCTGTCAAAGAACTCGTTTGCTGGTTTTGTGGGTAATCGATAGGTTTATGGGGTTTAGTGGGTTTTATGGCATCCCCGTTCTTTCAATGCCCTGAAACACGTGTCATTCTTCGCTACGCTCTGTATGACAAATTTTTTGAAAAGTGGGAAGCATACACTAATCTCATAAGCCATTATAAACCATCATAAACCCTTATAAACCCTTATAAACATAACATACAAACCAACTATCATGCAATTACTTAACGGAAAAACAGCCCTGATCACCGGAGGATCACGTGGTATCGGAGAAGCCCTGGTGCGCAAATTTGCTGAACAAGGCGCCTCGGTAGCCTTTACCTATGTATCTGCCGCTTCGCAGGCGCGTGCTGAAAAACTGGCCGGGGAACTGGGCGACAAAGTGCGCGCCTACCAGAGCGACGCCGGCGACTATGCGCAGGCTGAGGCCCTGATCGCCCAGGTGATCGCCGATTTTGGAAAACTGGACATTGTAGTAAACAACGCCGGCATCACCCGCGACACCCTGATGCTGCGCATGACAGAACAACAATGGGACGAGGTGATTCAGACCAACCTCAAGTCGGTATTCAACCTCACCAAACACGCGCTTAAACCCATGATTCGCACCGGCGGCAGTATCCTCAACATGAGTTCGGTAGTGGGTGTGTTCGGTCAGCAGGGACAGGCCAATTACGCCGCTTCCAAGGCCGGAATCATCGGTTTTACCAAGTCCATCGCAAAAGAATATGGTTCGCGCGGCATACGTTGCAATGCCATCGCACCCGGCTTTATCGCCACGGAAATGACCGATGCGCTGGATGAAAAAACGAAAGAGGGCTACCTCGGCGCCATACCGCTCAAACGCCTCGGCAGCGGCGACGATGTGGCCAATACCTGCGTTTTCCTCGCTTCCGACATGGGCGCCTACCTCACCGGTCAGGTAATTTCGGTATGCGGCGGGCTGAATATTTAAGAAGTTGTTTGAGTTGATTTCACTGGCTTGTTCAGGTATCTTTCTGATCCACTCTGCGGTTGTTTTTTCAACAATAATACCCATTATTCCCTCAAAAACAAACCACGATTGGCTCAAAATCTGCTCTGACCAACTTCAGCAAATTAACTCAAACAACTTCTAATAAATCTACTGCCCGTACACCTGCATTTTCCCGTTGTTATTCGCCACGAGCACCCATTTTTTGCCGCCTGCCCCGCGTAGCTGGGCGAGGTCGCGCACTTCGCCCATGGCCCAGAATCCGCCGAGCAGGTTATCGAGGTAAGTAAATTGCCCTTTGCCGTCGCCGATCAGCAGCACACCGTTGCCGGCATCGCAGCGACCGGTTTCTACTTCGTAGCCGTATTTGTTGCCGGCCAGCAGCAAATCGGGATGGCCGTCGCGGTTGAAATCGTCGCAAATAATGCCAAATACGGGCGATACCTGGGCCTGTACCGGCAACTCGTGCCGTACAAATTTACCGTTCTGATTTTCCCACCAGACGGAGCGAAGTTCGTAGCAGTAGGTGGTAAAAGCGGCTTCGAGGTCTTTTTTGGGCCAGATGTCTTCCATGCTTGCCTGCGCATAGTCAGTGGCATAGAGGTATCGTTTTTTCAACCCGGGCATTTGCTTGACCAGCAGGTCTTTTTGTGCCATCGGGTAATGTTTGCCGTTCTCCGGAATGGCCACGACGGGGTCGAGCGTGCCGTTGTTGTCAAAATCTTTGGCGTAACAAAGCAATGGCGCCTCCACAGAGGCCGTAAAACGGGTGTTCAGGCCCAGATTGCCGGTCACGAGGTCCATGTCTCCGTCTTTGTCGAGATCGGCCAGCAGCAGGCGATTCCAGAGGCCGTTGGTTTTGTCGAGGCCGAATTGGGCCGTGGCGTTTTCCAGTTTGCCGTTTTTCAATTGAAATACTGAAACAGGCATCCATTCGCCGACTACCACCAGTTCCTGCTGCCCGTCGCCGTTCAGATCACTCCAGGCCAGGTCGGTCACCATGCCGCAACGCTCAAATTCGCCGGCTACCTGGGCGGTGGCGTCGCTGTACCGCCCGCTGCCATCGTTGCGGAATACATGGCTGCGCGGTGTAAGCGGCCAGTTGTTGGGCGTCAGGCGCCCGCCGACGAACAAATCCTGGTCGCCGTCGCCGTCGTAATCGAATGCGACCGTACGCAGGGCCATGTCTTTGAGCGTGGGGCCAAAGTTGGCTTTGGCAAATTCCCCCTTGCCGTCATTCAGGTACAAACGGCATTGCCAGGCTGCTGCAGAAGTCGCATCGGCGCCGCCGCCTGTGACAAACAAATCAAGGTCTTTGTCGCCATCTGCGTCCAGGAATACACCGCCGTGGTCTTCATAAATTTTTTCCTTTTCAAACAAAGCCGTCGAACTGGCCCGAAACGATCCATTGGCGTTTTGGAGGTAAATAGCCGACGGACTTTCAAAGGCATTTCCCACAAAAAAATCCTCCAAACCGTCGCCGTTGAGGTCGCCCTGTGCGATTAGCGGGGTCATTTCTGTTTCCATCCAGGGGTTGAGCAACCAGGTTTCAAAATCGTTGAAAGGGTTTTCCCGGTGTTGAAACTGAATGCCTGCGCCGGCTGTACGGTCGTTGAACAATTGGCCGGAAGGCGCTGCCGGCGAGAGGTGTTTGATATATCCCGATGCATCGCTATGCTTGAGTTGCAGGCGCTGGTTGACGGGTACATTGCTGATTACCTGGAATTTTCCGTCGGGCCAGCGGACTGTCAACCGGTCAATCTGCGCGGTTTGTCCCAGGCCAAAATGAATCAGATGTTCGACTGATGAAAAAAGTCCGTGACTGGGGTTCAGTTCCTGGTATTGTTTATTTCCCTGATATTCAATCAATACCGATGTGCCGACTGCAAAAGGATTGCCCGCTGCGCCTTGTAGTTTGGCTTGCAGATAATTACCGCCGCCTTGTTCGCGGGTCAGGTTTTTATACACAAAAGCCGGGTCTTCGATGTTGTTGACTACCAGATCGAGGTCGCCGTCGGCATCCAGATCGGCCCAGGCGCTGCCGCTCGACCAGGAGCCGGGCATGGTCATCCAGTCGCCGCTTTTGTCTTCAAACTGCCAGTTGCCCTTGTTTTGGTACACGAAGTTGCGTACTTTGTAAGCCGGGATTTTGGGGATAAAATCCACCAGATCTTGCCAGTCTTTGTTGCGGCTTTGCTGGCGTTTTTGTTCGGCGTCGGCGAGCAGGAAATTCTGATAATCGTGGTTGGTCACATCGCGCCGGTAGCCGTTGGCGATGTGCAGGTCTTTTTGCCCGTCGTTGTCCAGGTCGGCCAGCAAACCGCTCCACGACCAGTCGGTTTTGTACACCCCGCCCAGACAGGCTACGTCGCTGAAAGTGCCGTTGCCGTTGTTGCGTTGCAGGGCATTACGGGTCACTACTTCAAAATAACCGTATTGTTTGATCGAGAGGTACACGCTGAGCGTGTTGCTGGTTTTTATGCTTTTCTGGCGGTAATTGGTGGCAGGCAGCATGTCCATGGCAAAAAGATCCACCAAACCATCGTTGTCGAAATCGCTGAGGTCGGTACCCATCGAACTCATGGTGCAATGCCGGAAATATTGTCGCAATTGCTCGTTAAAACCGCCTTTTTGGTTGTTAATGAACAAGTTGTCGGGCTGGATGAAATCGTTGGCGACGTACACGTCGGGCCAGCCGTCCTGGTTCAGATCGGTCACCGAAGCGCTTAGTCCGAAGCCGAGGTTCTGAATGCCGGCTTCTTTGGAAGCGTTGACGAATTTGCCGTTGTCGTTGCGGTAGAAGTTGTCGGAATCGTGCTGGGCGGTAGGGGAGAGGTCGGCAACGCGGGTTTTGCCGTCGGCGGCATATTTTTGCTTGAGCAGGTTGATTTTGGTAAGGTCGGTGGGGTGGTTGACAAGGTAGCAATCGAGGTCGCCATCCAGGTCGGCATCGAAAAAGTTGGCACAGGTGGCCGGACTTTTATCGTTCAGGCCGTATTCGGCCGATTTTTCGGTAAAAGTGAGGTTCTGGTTGTTGATAAACAGTTTGGCGCTGCGTGAACCGTCTTTGTCCAGTCCGGCACGGCAGACGTAGAAGTCGAGCCAGCCGTCGGCATTTACATCGGCGGCGGTAACGGCGGTTTCAAACCCGTCTTCGCTGCCCACGCCTGCGGCGTCGGTGATGTCTTTGAATTTGAAATTTCCTTCGTTGAGATAAAGTTTGTTTTTTCCCGTTGTGCAAACGAAATACAGATCGGGCAACTGGTCGTTGTTGATATCGGCAACTGCCACCCCGCCGCCGTTGTATTCATTGATGTAACGTATGACGTTGTGTTCCTCTGTTTCAACAATCAGATTTTGAAAATCAACGCCGGTTTCGCCGGGTGAAAGCAATTGCAGGCGCGGACTGGCGGCCGTAAGGGTCGGCTCCGAGCCATTGTCGCGTTTGAAGGAAGGCCCTCCGCCCGTTTTGCCGTCTCGGCCAAAAAAATAATACGCCAGGACGGCCACGACGGCCAATGCCAGCGCGCCGATCAGGTATTTTTTCCCTGAAGTCGCGGAAGGAGTTGCGGTTGATTTGCCGCTTTTTGCTGCGTTCGTTGATTTCGACTTTTTGCTCATTGCTTGCAATTCTGCAGTACGTAATTCGATTTTGATAAAGATGCTTTGGTTTCTCAGGTGACAGTCGGTTTTTTCAAACTCATTGCTCTACATACACTTTTCAACCATCACCCTCATCTCCTTACCTGACAAATACCTGCGCTTTGCTGCGGTTGTTGGCAACGATGATGATACGTTTGCCGGCAGGGCCCGCCAACATCGCCAGATCGCGGGCTTCGCGCATGGCCCAGAAGCCGCTTTGGGTGTTGTCAAGCCAGTTGAAATTTCCTTTTCCATCGCCCAGGAGCAAGGTTCCGTTGCTTGCGTTGCAGGCATTGGTTTCTACTTCGAAACCGTATTTGTTGCCAGCCATGAGCAAATCAAGGTGTCCGTCACCGTTAAAATCGTCGCATATAATGCCCTGAACCGGCGCGATTTGCGCCTGATAGGGCAATTCGCGGCGCACGAATTTTCCGCCCTGGTTTTCCCACCAGCAGGTACGCAGGTCGTAAACCGAAAGATGCAGGGCCGTTGCCAGGTCTTTTTGGGGCCAGATGTCTTCAATCGTAGCCCGGGCGTAATCTTTTGCGTAGAGGAACTTCTTTTTGAGCCCCGGCATCTGTTTGACCATCACCTCTTTTTGTACCAGGGGATAGGATTTTCCGTCTTCGCTGAAAGTTACGATCGGGTCGAGGGTGCCATTGTTGTCGAAGTCTTTGGCAAAACACTGGAACGGCGCGTCTGCTGCTGCGGTAAAGCGGGTATTTAACCCCAGATTACCGGTTATCAGATCGAGATCGCCGTCTTTGTCCAGATCGGCGAGTGCAAGCCGGTTCCATAATCCATTGGTTTTATCGAGACCAAACCGGGCGGTAACGTCTTGCAACTGATTGTTGTTTCCCTGAAAAATGGTGATGGACATCCATTCTCCCAGCACGATCAATTCCTTTTGCCGATCACCATCGAGGTCGGCCCAGGCCAGATCAGTCACCATACCGCAGCGTTCAAATGCGCCGCCGACTTGTGCGGTTACGTCGGTGAAATTTCCACCATTATTTTGCCAAACCACACTACGCGGGGTTAGTGGCCAGTTTTTAGGGATCACTCTGCCGCCGATAAACAGGTCGAGATCACCATCACCAT